>JAIPDI010000010.1 GCA_021737785.1 Deltaproteobacteria bacterium | reverse complement strand
TTCTCTAAACGTTCCGGCACCTTTTGATCACCTGCCTTTCATAAGATAGTCCATTATGCTATACAGGCAATCAGCAGGAATGTCCAGAACTTTTTTCGCTAATCCATCAAAAATCCATTAACAAACCGGTAATGCTCCCCTTTTTAATCTATCTACCTATTTTGGAATAGAGTCTCTAATTGCTATCTACCAAGAAAATACTATACATCGGGAAGAGACGACAACTTATATAACTAACGCATACTTGGAAATTGATCGTATAGTTTGTCGTGAATACGGCCTATCGCCTGATCAATCTCAACGGCTCTGCGAAAAACATTTTTCAGCTTTTCAGAAGGCGTTTTCAGGTGAACCCCAAAGCGTTCGCGACTATGTCGATTCGGTTTTAAGCCTTGCTTTCGGCTTAATGCTTGGACGCTTTGATGGGCGCATGATTTTTGATCTATCGCTTTCGCCGACACCAACCGACCCCTTCGAGCCGTTGCCGTTCTGCCCGCCGGCGATACTGGTCGGTCGAGACGGACTCCCCGCCCAACCCAATCAAATCGTCAGTGAAGAATGGCTCCGCGCACGGGCGGATGCAAATACGCTGCCACCCGAGGACAGTGTCCAGAACCCCGCGATTCCAGATCCCGAGTATCCCATCCGTATCTCATGGGACGGGATTCTGGTGGATGATCCAGGGTTCAATGGGGGGCAGCTCCATCAGGAAGACATTGTGCGGCGGACGCGGGAAGTGTTGCGTGTGCTGTGGACGGACAAGGCACTGGATATTGAGCAGGAGGCGTGCGAAATTCTGGGGGTGGCGGATCTGCGGACTTATTTTCGGAAGGGCTTTTTCCCGGATCATATCAAGCGGTATTCCAAGAGCCGGAGAAAGGCGCCTATCTACTGGCAGCTTTCCACGGCTTCGGGGGCCTATTCGGTCTGGCTGTATTACCACCGGTTCACCAAAGATACCTTTTACAAACTGCTCAATGAATATGTGAATCCCAAGCTTCAGTTTGAGGAGCGGGAATTGACCAGCGCCCGGCAGCAGTATGGGCAAAGTCCGACAGCCTCGCAGCGAAAAGAGATTGCGGGCCGGGAGACTTTTGTGGAGGAACTCCGGGCGTTCAGGGAGGAGGTGGGCCGGGTCGCGCAGTTGTGGAACCCGGATTTGAATGACGGGGTGATCATCAACTTTGCGCCCTTGTGGCGGCTGGTCCCTCAGAACAAATCATGGCAGAAGGAGTGCAAGAAGGTGTGGGACAAGCTGGTCAACGGCGACTATGACTGGGCGCATCTGGCCATGCACCTGTGGCCGGAGCGGGTGGTCCCCGAATGCACGGCCGACCGCAGTCTGGCCATTGCCCATGGATTGGACGACGCCCTGTGGGAGGAAGATGAAAAAGGAAAATGGCATGCCAAAGAGATCTCAAAAGAGACCCTGAACGTACTGATCCAGGAGCGAACATCCGCTACGGTCAAGGCAGCGCTGGAAGAGCTGTTGAACGCCTCTGTTGCCAACGGCTCCGGCCGCAGAAGAACCAAGAGGAAGTCTTGATATGAACGCGTTTCATCAATATCTCGAAAAACTCCTGACCGACCGCCTCGCCAAGCGCCATGTGGCCGTCTGGTACGATCCAAGGGCAGAATTCCAGGCGTTTGTGGACGCGCTGCCCATATCGGGGGAGCTGGAAAAGGGCATTCGGCAGACCCTCATTGGGGATATGCCGGTGGCCCTGGCACGCTTTGATGGGTCCTTTTTCGGCATCAAGGCAGCGGTGGAGCCTTTGGTAGACAAAGACGAGCCAGGGCTCTTACTGATCTACATTCCCAGGGCATCTCAGGACCGAAAAGGGTCGGTACTCATGGACCTTGAAAAGGGGGGCTCGTGCTTCGAGTGGCAACTGAAGCGGCTGGGTCGGTTCTGTCTTATGGAAAGGGGGGATTCCGACGGCGTCATTGACAAGCTCCTGGCCCCGGAGACCACTACCTATCAGGATATTGTGGGGTTCCTGACCCGGGAGGGAGGCGAGGCCCCATCCCTGATGAAAATGATCTTTGACGGGGCAAGAGACAATCCCGCCATGCTGGCCCAATGGCTGTGCAACCCCGGATCGGATGAAAAAATCGTATCCAAGAGCGCGCAATCGGAACTGTTTCTCCTTCTCGCCGGCCGGCTCGGTCTGGAACTGCCTGAGGGAATGTCCCTTATAAAGGCCAGGGAAAAGGCGCTTCGTTACGTTTTGGCGAACGAGTTCCGGGATGATCTTTCCTGCACCCCGCCCCAGACCATCTCCATGATTCCGGAACCTCAGAACAAAGACCAGCTCGCCCTGGTTCGAAAAACGGCCTCGGCCATGCGCGAAAACCATCCTGACGTCTATGTGGACACGGCCGACGCCATAGAGAAGGCCCTGTCCCTAACGAGCCAGGCCATTGATCCTTCGGCCCTGGGCAAGGTGGATACCTTTGCGTTTGAGGAAAAGGCGCTTCTGAAATGGGTTGGCGAACGGATCCTGAAAGGGGAATACAAGGAGTCACTATCGCTCGTTTCCGAACGTCAGCGCAGCTTCTGGGCGGACCGGACCATCGAACGACAAGCCCAGTGGAGGGCCTGTCAGCTCATGGCCAATCTGGGGGACCGGATAGACGCAACGCGAAAGGCCCTATCCAGGGCGGGTTCCGAGCCTTTGAACTGGGTCAATGCCTATTGCGACCAGGAAGGCTGGCACCGGGTGGACCTGGCCCAGCAGCAGTTGGAGGCCTGGGCCGCCAAAATGACGGTGGACCCGGAGGCTGAGGCGGCCCTCGAAAAGGTACGCCAGGCATACGAAGAACTCCTTCAAGACATGGCCGTGGGATTTATGGAGGCCCTGGATCGTTCGGGGTGGCTCGTGTCGGGCGTGCTTCAACAGACCGATGTATATCCGAAGGTGGTGGACAAAGAAAAGACGCCTGCGGCCTATTTCCTGGTGGATGCCATGCGGTTTGCCATGGTCCATGAATTCGTGGAAATGCTTCCGGCCGCGCGGGAAATGGTGGTCAAGCCTGCCGTTGCAGCCTGGCCCACCATTACGCCGGTGGGCATGGCCGCCCTGCTGCCCGGGGCCTCTGCTGGTTTCAGCCTGGCGGATTCGGGTGGAAAGCTCGCAGCCCTGATTGACAATGCCGCATTACCGGACGTAAACGCCCGCCTGAAATTTCTCAAAGCCCGAATCCCGGGCATGAAGGAAATGCCCCTTGAAAAGCTGTTGCAGATGTCCCGAAAGCGGCTCGCCGATTGGGTCTCGGGGGTCCCTCTTCTCGTGGTTCGCTCCCAGGAGATCGACGCCCTCGGGGAGCTTGCAGGGGGGCTCATCGCTCGACAGGTGATGGATACCATGGTAAGCAACGTGGCACGGGCGGTTCAACGGCTTGCCGATTGCGGCGTCACCCGCTTTGTGGTGACGGCGGACCATGGTCATCTCTTTACCCGGAAAAAGGAGGACGCTTTCAAGACCGACCCGCCAGGAGGTAAAACCCTGGAGATCCATCGCCGCTGCTGGATCGGCCAGGGCGGAACCACCCCGGCCGGAACCGTTCGCCTTTCCGCAGGGCAGATGGGATACAACAGCGACCTGGAATTCATTTTCCCCAGGGGAATCGGGGTGTTCAAGACTGGAGGGGATCTGGGATATCACCACGGGGGACTGACCCTTCAGGAAATGATCATCCCGGTGATCAGTTTCCGCATGGGGGGGGAGAAGCCCACGATGGAACCGGGCGGGATTATATCCCTTTCGGAGGTCCCTGAAAAACTGACCAACCGGACGTTCGGGATTAAACTCGCGATGGAAGGCCTGTTCAACCAGACGCCGATTACGGTTCGACCCCTCCTGTTGAGCCAGGGCGTTATTGTTGGAAAGGCCGGCATGGCCCTGAATGCAGCGTATCAACAGGATACCGGAAACATTGTCCTTCAACCAGGCAAACAGGCAGGAGTGGCCATGATTCTCGAAAAAGAGGACTGTGAAACGGTGCGGGTGATCATCCAGGACCCGGCAACGGACGGGGTGCTGGCCCAATCAGACGATATTCCGGTGAAGTTGGGAACGGTGTGATGGAAGAAAGAGAGATTCAGATTCCAGAGCGAGACCTCCTGGACGACAAGGCCAATCGAGTCTTTTCCGGGCGGGTGGTGCGAAAGGACCTGGTGCGAAAGGTTAAGGTGGGCGCCAATGTGCCGGTCTTTGTTCTGGAATTTCTTCTGGGAAAGTACTGCGCCTCATCCGATGAGATGGCCATTCAAATGGGGCTCCAGGTTGTCAATAAGACCCTGGCAGAAAACTACATCGGCCCGGACGAATCCACCCGGGCCAAGAGCCTGGTGAAGGAGCAGAACACCCATACATTTATCGACAAGGTTAAGGTACGTCTTGTGGATTCGGATTACTGGGCTGAAGTGGTCAATTTTGGAGATCGGTTCGTGCATGTGCCCACCCAATACGTGAGGGAATACGACCGTCTCCTAATGGGGGGCGTCTGGGCACAGGTGGACCTGCGCTTTGATTACGACGAGGAGAGCCGGGGCAAACACCCCTTCTGGATCGACAAGTTAGCCCCCATCCAGATCGCCACCTTTGACATCGAAGAATACTGCCGACTTCGAGCCGAATTTTCATCCGATGAATGGGTGGACCTGCTGGTGAGGAGCATGGGCTATGAAGCGAACGGGATGGAACGGCGATTGAAGCTGCATTTCCTCCTCCGGCTCCTGCCCCTGTGCGAGCGCAATTACAATTTGGTGGAACTGGGGCCGCGCGGGACCGGCAAGAGCTTTGTCATTCAGGAAATTTCCCCCTATTGCGCCCTGTTGACCGGTCCCACCACCGTGGCCAACATGTTCGGACACATGAGCGGTAGGCACAAGGGGATGGTGTCTATCTGGGATGTGGTGGGGTTTGACGAGGTGGCGGATCTTCAGAAGATGCCCAAAGAGGTCATTACCACGCTCAAGACCTACTGTGAATCGGGCACATTCCAGCGGGGCAAGGACGCGGACTCCGGAAACGCCAGCATTGTGATGTTTGGCAATACGAACCAGCCTATCGATGTGATGGTGCAGACAGGCCACCTCTTCGCTCCCATGCCGGACGTGATCCGGGATGATATGGCCTTTATTGACCGGATCCATTTCTATCTGCCCGGTTGGGAAATCCCCAAGATGCGGGTGGAGCTGTTTACCCGGCATTATGGCTTTGTAGTGGACTACCTGGCTGAGGCGCTGCGGGCCATGCGCAAATACAATTTCACAGAGGTGATTGACCAGCACTTCAGTCTCGGTTCCCACCTCAATGCCCGAGACCGGAAGGCCGTGCGAAAGACCGTCTCAGGCCTGATGAAAATCCTTTATCCCCACGCAAAGGCCACCCCGGATGAGCTGAAGGAGATCGTTGAGCTGGCCCTGGAAGGACGGCGGCGGGTAAAGGAGCAGCTCAAAAAAATGGGGTCGTTTGAGTATTACCATACTTCCTTCAGCTACATGGAAAAGGAGACTGGGGAAGAGCACTTTGTGGGTGCACCCGAGATGGGCGGGAGAGGTTTGATTTCGCCGGACCCCATGGCCCCCGGCACCGTTTACAGCGCATCCGTCAACGCCGAAGGTACGGTAGGCATGTACCGCATCGAGGTGAGCATGTCGCCGGGGACGGGCAAATTGAAGATGGCGGGCGGAGTTTCCGGAATCATCAAGGAATCCATTCAGCGGGCCTTTGGCTACCTGGCGGCCAAAAAAGGAGAGCTGGGCCTGGTCCGGGAAGTGGACAACTCGGATTTCCACGTGGAGGTCCTGGATCTCCTAAACAACAAGGTGCAGGGCGAGTTAGGCGTGGCCTTCTTCGTGGCCCTGTTCTCCGCTATCCGGAAAAACCCTGCCACCCCTGCCACTTTGATTATCGGCGATATGAGCATTCAGGGCAACATCAAGCCTGCCCGTTCCCTGGTGGAACCCCTCCAGGTGGCCAAGGACAACGGGGCCAAACGCGCCCTCATCCCCATCGAAAACAAACGCAATTTCCTGGATGTGGATGCCGACATCATGGAACACGTGGACCCCGTCTTCTACGGAGAGCCAAGGGCCGCGGCGTTGAAGGCGCTTGGGTTGAGTTGACACAAGTTCGTTATGAAGAGGATGACTAAATCTGGAAGGAAACGCGGTTTGGATTTGCAAGTTGCATTAAATAGTTTCGCAAAAGAAGCCTTTAGAGACCAAGGCGATAGAGACTACATCTCATCGCGTCTCGTCTATCGATTAAAATTCCGAGAGCAGTTTCTATGGTCAGGTTTGCAGGCGATAGAAAAATATTTAAAAGCGATTCTTCTCTTTAATGGCCGCAGTAGCCTTTACATAAATTGGCCGGCAACAAAAGGACCCAGATTCGGGCATGATCTTGTCGCCCTGTACGATGCCGTAAAGAATATCACCGAAATCAAAGTCACTTGTCCAGGAGAGGTTGAAGTTTTTATTAAGTACCTGAAACAGTTTGGTATAAATCGCTATTTCGACCGATCAACATATACTATCGGGAACGAGCTTTTGGAGCTGGATAAGGCTGTCTGGCATATCCGCCGTTATTGCCAACAATTGCGCTGGGTCGTGAAAGATCCATCTGGTCAAAGCATAGATATGATTGCCAAGCGTGTCGATAAGTTGAATGCAGCTTCAGTCATTCAGGATCCATGGAAATTTAGAATCCGAGATGCTTTCCTTGAAAATGTCCTTTCGCGTTCTAAGAATGACTCTGTGCGCCAAGCCTTAATATGGCAAAACCTGTATTACGGAACTCGAAGAAAAGGGCAGGTCAGTTATTCTCCCATAAGAGGTTCGGCAAATCCTCCAAGCGTAAGAGGCTGGAGCCAGGATCCCAGCCTGAGATCTCAACTCGAAAAATATATTCAGCTTCCTTGAATTAATGGAGCACCCGATGGACTGGGACGATGATGAATTTAATGTAGGCTATGAAGAGATGGGCCATGGCGGGCACAATTCCAGTGCCATGCCGGATGAGGCTTCCTTGGGCGGCCTCGATCCCATGGATATTTCAGACCCGGCGAGTGCCTATTTTTTACTTAGCGACGATGCCCAAGATGAAATCACCGGGACCGATAAAAAGAAAATGAAATGCCGCTCCTGTGGCCACCGATTCACAGGTGAGATCTACGACAGATGCCCGAAATGCAACCGTCTCGACACGGAAGAGGTCTTGTCATTCATTGATGATGGAGATGAGGGTGGTGAAATCGCAAATATGAAATGCCTTTCATGTGGCCACACATTCGTCGGCGAAATCTATGACCGTTGCCCCAAATGCTTCAGTTCAGATACCGAGCAAATGCCTGACGAAAAAGCGTGGCAGCGGGACGCTCTTTTAAAATTCAATTGCAAGTGAAAGGAATTGGGGAGGGCTAACTAACCGGAAATATTGTTAAATCAATGGCATCAACGCCTGAGGGAATACACCCATGAACATCGACCAGTCACAGGACCAAATCCCTTTTTCGCCCGGAGACTGGGTTACCGACAAGAATAATCTCGGGCAGTCAGGACAATACACTGGTAAGGGATTTGTAATGGCACGTTTCAAGTTTCATGAGAATCGCATAGGAAAACGCTATGGAACTGAAAAAACTGCTCAAATCAGGTGAATCCGAGCGAGTGGAGTTCAAGCGTACGTTCGGCAAAGAGGTCATTATATCTCTTTCCGCCTTTGCCAATACCGAGGGTGGAAAAGTGGTGGTCGGCGTGGACAACACCGGAAAACCGACGGGGCTTACCATTGGACCAGAGACCGAACAACGATATCTCAACGAGATTAAAGTTGCTACCTATCCTCAGTTGATGCCCCACCTGACCACGCACGAAATAGACAATAAGACGGTTCTTCTATTTGAAATCAGTGAATATCCGATCAAACCGGTCCCCTGCAAAAACCGGTATTACAAGAGGGTAAAAAACAGCAACCATCTGCTTGCCCTTGATGAAATCATCGACCTGCGGCAGCAAAGCCTGAACATTTCCTATGACGCCTATCCGCTCAACGAAAATCCTGCTTCCTTGAATTCCTCCCTGATGACCCAGTTCATAGAGAAAGCAGGCGCAACAGGCCGCATCAATTTGCAGGATGATCTGTTCACCAACTTGATCAAGTTGCGCCTCATTCAAGAGGGGAAGCCGACACTGGCGGCCATGCTGTTGTTTGGAAATCATGGATACGCTATCCATGCGGGCCGGTTCAAATCCCATGATATCATCATCGATGATTTTTACACAAAGGCCCCCCTTCCCGCCGCCCTTGAAGAGGTGATGATCTTTATCAAGAAACACATCAATGTGTCCTTTCACTTTGACGGCAGTCTTCAGCGAAAAGAAACGATGGCAGTATCCTTTGGAGGCGATACGCGAGCTGGTGTTAAACGCCGTGGTGCATCGGGACTACAAAAACGCTTCAGACATTGTTATCAAGGTCTTTGACGATCGAATTGTTATCAGCAGTCCCGGAAGGCTGTTTGGAAAACTCACCATCGCGGACCTCAAGCGTGACGACTACAGTTCATCTATTCGCAACAAGCTTCTTGCCGAAGCATTCTATCTGACAGGGGATATTGAAAAGTACGGAACAGGCTTCATCCGGATCCGAGAGTGGTTAAAGGCCTACCCCGAAATCCGGTACGATATCCGTGAATCCGGCGATGCCTTTGTTGCCGAGCTTTTTCACTCGGGAACAGGCGGCCTAAAAACCGATACGAAAGACCTAAAAAAAGACCTAAAAACCCATGTGAAAGACCTAAAAACAGAGATGGGGCTTTCTAAAATCCAGGCGGAAATCGTCTCCCGGGTCCTTGAAAATGGATGGGTTACTCAGCAGGAACTGTCAACATATGTCGGGATATCACCCCGGAATATCAGAAAGAACATGGATGTACTGAAGGCAAAAGGCCTTCTAAAACGAATCGGTCCCCAGAAGGGCGGCCATTGGAAGATCATTTTCCCCGAAGAGGGACCGCAATCGGAAGACTAAGATGAAACTCAAGGATTTTATTCAAAACCAGGTCCTCCTACCCTGGTTGAAGAAAAACGGGGTATTGATGGTGTACATGTGTGCCAATATAGATCACCTCCACCGTCCAGAAAGCCTGCTGTAATTGGTCCATTCCCCCCTGACCGGCCCCATGACCTCGATCTCTTTAATGAGCGTGAACGCCTTCTCCTGAACAGCCTTGGGAAGGCGACCAATGGCCTTGGAAACGTCACGGGATGGGATCACTTGCCACATGGCCCAATATGCCACCTACTGATATAAAGTCAGGATACATTATGAACGTAATGGGATCTCCGGTCTTTCAGAAAGGGCATGGCCGAGCGAACCTGTTCCACGCGGTGAGGATCGATTTCTCCCATAACAAGGGTTTCGGTGCCGCCGCCACGGGCAATGGTTTCTCCTGAGGGATCGATGATGGCGGATCCGCCCGTGAACAGGTGCCCGCCTCCCTCGCCCACCCGGTTCACCCCCACCACATAAAGCTGGTTCTCCACGGCGCGGGCAGGGAGAAGGAGGTCCCAGTGACGCTGGCGCACCGCCGGCCAGGAGGCGATCACCAGAACCAAGGTGCACGCGTCTGCCAGGGGACGAAAGACCTCCGGGAAGCGAAGATCGTAACAGATGAGGCACGATGCCTCCATGTCGTCCAGTTGAAAAGAGACCGTCCGATCTCCGGGAGCATAGTGTTGGTCCTCTTTAAGGAGGCCGATCGGGTGGATCTTGGCATACAGCGCCAGATCAATGCCCTTCCGGTCCACTGCCAGAGAGACATTTTGGGGCCGACCCTCTTTCCTTTTGAGCACAAAGCCTCCCACAACCGCCATATCGAGATCTTTAGCCAGATTGCGAAACAGGGCAGGGGTAGGCCCGTCCATGGGTTCGGCCGTTACAACGGTATCCATGGAAAAGCCGGTAGCGGCCATCTCGGGAAAGACGATGAGCTCCGCGCCCGCTGCTTTGGCTGTCTCAGCCATTTTTCGGATCTTGACATGGTTTGCATCCGGGTCGTGCCAGACAATGTCCATCTGGGCTGCCGCCACTTTCATCTAAGCCACCTCCGCAGTCTTTCCATGCCTTTGTGAAGGGTTTCCTCCTGCTTGGCAAAGCAGAATCGAATGAGATGCCTCCCGCTGTGCCGGTCTTTCCAGAAGACCGAACAGGGAATGGCGGCGACACCTGCCTTTTCAGGAAGCATGCGGCAGAATGCCAGATCGTCATCAAAGCCTAAGGGGGTGATATCCGCCACCACATAATAGGTCCCTTCCGGTTGAAAGACCCTGAAACCGAGTTCCCGCAGGGCCTGGGTCAACAGGTCCCGCCTGCGTGTATAATCCAAAAGGAGCTGCGTATAATAGCTGTCGGGAAAATCTATGGCATAGGCCATGGCCTCCTGAAGGGCGGTTTGCCCGCAGAAGACGATGAACTGATGGCTCATGCGCACCGCCCGTGAAAGTGCCGCCGGGGCGATAACATACCCGATTTTCCATCCGGTCATGGAAAAGGTCTTGGCCGTGGAGGAGACCACAAAGGCCCTCTCCCGAAGGGAAGGGATGGAGAGAAGGCTGACATGCTCTTTGCCGTCATATACCAGATGTTCGTAGACCTCGTCGCCGATGGCATAGGCATTGTACTGCTGGCACAGGTCTCCGATAAAGCCCAGTTCCTCCCTGGTAAAGACCTTGCAGCAGGGGTTCTGGGGATTGTTGATGATAATTGCCTTTGTCCGTGGAGAGAAGGCCTTGGCAAGCTTTTCCTCAGGAAGCTGAAAAGTGTCCCCTACGAGGGATACATATTGGATGCGGGCGCGGGCAAGGGCTGATATGGGCGCATAGGTGTCGTAGACGGGCTCGATCAGGATTACCTCATCTTCAGGTTCCAGGATGCCCAGCAGGGTGGCACACAGACCCTCGGTAGCCCCGGAAGTGATCGTGACCTCGGTGTCGGGATCTACGGCAATCCCGTAAAAACGCTTCATTTTTCGGGCTACGGCCTCCCGAAGCAATGGAATGCCCGAAGAGAGGGCATACTGGTTGGGACCCCTCAAGATAGCCTCTGCCGCCCGTTGACGGATCTCTTCGGGGCCGTCCACATCCGGAAAGCCCTGGGATAGGTTTACGGCATCATGGGCATTGGCAAGCACGGTCATCTCCGTAAAAATGGATGTGCCGTAGGGCCGAAGGGCATTCACCCCTACATCATTTTCTTGATCCGACCGGTTGTTGTCCATGGAAAAACCTCCCTCTGCTGCTTTGGTGACGCTTTAAATTCCACCTTCTTAAAGCGCAGATGACACAAAAAGTCAAATGGGAATTAAGATGGATGTTACAGAAGAGATTTTAAAAATGTTTTTGCAGAAGGTGACGAAGAAAACGAAGAAGATAATAGGTGTTATTTCGAGTATCCTGTCATCCGGATGGTTGGATAAGCGTCCCAGGAGTATATCATGGGTGTCATGTTCGATGGATAATGGAGGGGATATCGAAGCGACCCCGGATGGCCTCAACAGCGGCTGCCAACTGGGCTGAGGGAACGACGCCTGTCACGGATGCGATGGTGCAGCTCAGGCCAAGAAGCTCCACACCGCAGGTTTCAAAGGCCGTGAGGAGTTCACTGATGATACCGTAGCGATCGCCGAAGTGGGGGCCGTTCATGGAAAAGACGGCTGCCGGCGCAATGTTCCGCAAATCCAAAAGGGGAGCCGCCTCACGCAACACCTGTTGGCAGAAATCGTCCTCAGACAGAGGGAGGCAGAAAGAGATCTGGTCCTGATTCGATTCCCGGCATGGGCTGGTGGCCAGGAAGGTGAGAGAGAGACCGGGACGGGCCAGTCGGCCGAAGGCCGGCCCCAGGGCGGCAATCTGTCCTTTGTCCAGCTTTATCTTCAGCAACGCCTGCTCATCCTGAACCTCGAGCCCGTAGACCTTTGGCCGTTTCTCCTGATAGGAGGCGACTACCTCCTTGCAGAGCTGTTCCTTTCCCTTCTGGGCCAGTTTCCAGTCGGCCGGAGTGCGATAAGCGCTGAAGGTGAAGGGACCGAACAGGGCGCTGCTGGCTCGGTTAAGGATTTGTTCATCAAGGACCACAGAGATGGCCGAGGGTGAACTGGCCAGGGCATCGGGGGCGACGCCCTCCCGGCGGAACGCTTCGAAGAGGGCGCGGGTGATCTCCGGGTTTTTCCGATGAGGGAAGATGGAAAGAATGGCGCCCCCGTATTGAAGCGCCGGTCTTTCAGTAAAGGCAGTCACGAGCGCAGCCGATGTTCCGACGGCATTAACGGCATCGACCACGAGGGTGAGGCCCCAGGCACGGTCGTCGGAGACGCAGGTGGCATAGGGGAGATTGATCTTTTGGTCGGCAAGGGCGCGGAAGAGGCGTAAGGGTAAGACGCCGGACTCTCTGGGAGAGACCAGCAGGATTCTCGTGACCTCTTTCAGGACTTTGAATCCGCCCAGCTTTTCAGGGACGGGCATGGAAGAACCTGCTCCCCTTGACAGTGCGGCGGACCCGGGTCCTGAGACCGGTATACCCTGGAATCTCATGTATCGGTATCGATTCCATGCAACTCAGACCTTTCCGGACCTGACCGGCTGCCAGGACAATTTACTGGGAATCGTTGCCTTTCTTTACCTGCGCATGGTTTACAAAAGGGCGGTTACGACCTTCCAGAGACCCTCGGTATCGATCGGTTTAGCGATATAATCATCGGCCTCGGTGGACATGCCGTCGGCATGGGTATACGTGGTGGTGGGGACCGCCTCGCCGACCGCGGTGAGGAGCACCACCGGAATATCGCGCGTGGCCTCATCCGCCTTCAGTTCCGCACAGAGTACATAGCCGTCTTTTCGGGGCATCATGACATCCAGGATTACCAGGTCGGGCCGTCTTTGTTTGATGGACTCCTCCCCCTCGATGCCGTCATAGGCCTGCCCCACCTCGCACCCCTTACTCTCCAGCATCATGGAAACCGTCTCCACCAGATCCGGATCATCGTCTACAACCAGAATATATTTTTTGTCCATGTCCAATCCCCCTTTCCCAGTCATTGGTCATCGATTAGGTATTTATTTGTTTCTTGTGGCTGACTCTGTAACCAGTCGTATTTTCTTCACAAATTGCCCTGATGAAACAACCCATGAGAAGTTTCACAAGACGGCAGATGATGCAGGTGAACTTCTTCAATCCCTAAATTCCTGAATTATCAATCCTTGGGTCTTGGATAAAGACCACTCCGCTCCACGATCTCGGGGACCTTCTCTTCCCATTCGATGGCCATGATGTGAAATCCCCGGACGCCCTCGCATTCCTTCAATCGTTGGATGGTCTCTATGCAGATGTCGATGCCCTCGTCAGGCTGTTTCTCCTTGGGAACGCCGGCCATCCGCTTCACCACGTCATCCGGCACATCCATTCCAGGGACACGGTTTTTCATGTATTTGGCCATTCCCGCGGATTTAAAGGGGGTCACCCCTGCCATAATATGGACCTTTTCATGGAGTCCCCGGTCCCGGGCCATCCGCATCCAGAGCTCGAACTTGTCCAGATTGTAGACGCACTGGGTCTGAATGAATTCAGCCCCGGCCGCAATCTTTTTTGCCAGACGGGGGACCCGGATCTCAAAGGGATCTGCAAAGGGGTTGGCGGCCGCGCCAACGAACATCTGCGGCGGTCTTTTGATATCGTCTCCCCCTAGGAACTTGCCTTCATCCCGCATGCGTCTCACGGTCTGGATCAATTGCATGGAGTCGATGTCAAAGACATTCTGCCCCTGGGGACAATCCCCGAATGTCTGGTGGTCCCCTGTGAGGCATAGGATATTGTAAATATCAAAGGATGCGGCGCCCAGGATATCGCTTTGAAGGGCGATTCGGTTGCGGTCCCTGACCACCATTTGCAGGGTCGGCTCCAGTCCCATCTGCTTTAGATGGATACATGCGGCGAGACTGCAAAGACGGGTCACGCTGGTCTGATTATCCGTAATGTTGATGGCGTCTACGTGATTCCTGATCATCTCCGCCTTTTGCCTGATCGCTTCAGGGTCGCTCCCCCTCGGGGGGCCGCATTCCGAGGTGACCGCCAATTGACCGGAATCCAGGATTTTTTCAAGTTTGCTCGGTGTCTTTACGCTCATTGTCTGACGTCCTCCCTGACCACCTTTCTGGGCCCTCCGGCCCGTTCGGTTGACCAGTCTTTGATCGGAGCGATCTGTTCATATTCATCTAAGCGGCCCAGTTCAGTTAAACGATCGATGATGAGTTGCCATGCACAGTCCAGGTCCTTGCTGATTTCGCATTTCCCTGTTGAAGATCCGCCGCAGGGACCGTTGAGGAGACGTTTGGCACATCGGGATATGGGACAGATGCCCGCGGTCCTGCCGAGGATGCACTCTCCGCACCCCTGACAGCGCTCACTCCACACGCCCCTCTCTTCGGTAACCCCCATGAAACAGGTGTTGACGCCTGGAAAAACCGGCGTCCCGAAGTATGTCTCTGCCATGAACTGGACGCCGACGCCGCAGGCCAGGGAAAGGACAGCATCATACTGATCGATGGTATTCCGGATCTCCTCCAAGTATTCATGATCACACTGTCTCTCCAGTGTAACCTCATCTATGTCCACCTTCTTTCCCTGATTCATGAAATACATGCGCAGGGCAGAGGCCAGAATGCCGACCTCCTTTTTTCCGCCCGCCTCGCAGACGGTCACGCACTCATTGCATCCTACAATGAGGATCTTCTGGAAGTCTTTCACCATGTCGATGACTTCCTCGATCGGTTTCTTATCAGCAACAATCATGTGACAATCCTCCTTCCCTCACGCTGCCATTTTTTCCCTGAACCTCTTGATCGGGTTAGGCCCCAACTCTTTTATTTTCTCGGTCATCTCTACGGCATACTCCGCAAATCGGGTGCCTTCGCCGGAGGAGAGGTTGAACATCTTGACCCGGTCGCCGCCGACGCCGACGGCATCGAGGATGGTCTTGGCCTGCGCCACACGCCTGCGGGCCCTCAGGTTGCCGTTTTCAAACCGGCATTCTCCCTCCAGACAGCCCACCACGTAGACCCCGTCGGCCCCCTTTTCAAATGCCCGAAGTATATGAATAACATCCACCTTTCCAGTACAGGGGACCCGGATAATCCGGATGGTGTCCGGATATTTAAGACGCATCGAACCTGCCAGGTCCGCGGCCGTGTATCCTCAGAAATTGCAGCAGAAGGTGACAATGATCGGATGAAACTCTTCCATGGGAAGACTCCTTCTTGTGGTCAGTAGTCAGTGGTCATGGTGCGTCGCAAAATTGGAAACACCATCCATAACGCGATAAACTCAATACACCCAACAAACTCAATACCCTTATATCACCCCTTCGAGTAACGCATCCACCTTGCTCATGATCTGGTCGTCTGCATACCAGTTCAGTTCGATGGCCTTGGCCGGGCATTCGCCCGCGCAGATGCCGCACCCGTGACACAAGGCCTCGTCGATCTCGCTGACGCCGTCCGCATTGATCCGGGGGACCCCGAAGGGACAGGCCCTTACGCAGACCAGGCATGCAGCGCACTGTTCCGGGTTGACCTTGGCCGTGACGGCAGAGAGGCGTATCTCGGATTGAGAGAGGAATGTGGCGGCCCTGGATGCCGCTGCCAGGGCCTGGGACACGGCTTCGGATACCAGCTTGGGCCCGTGGGCGGTCCCGCACAGAAAGATACCTTCGTTAGCCAGGTCCACCGGCCTCAGCTTGACGTGGGCCTCGATAAAGTATCCGTCGTCATTTCTGGGGAGCTTGAGGATGGAGGACAGTTCCTCTGTATCCTCGGCCACCATGCCGGCGCTCAGGACCAGACGGTCCGCAGTGACCCGGATGTCTCTTTGCAGAACATGATCCAGAAAAGTGACCCGGACCCCTTCGTCGACCGCCTCGACCCGGGGGGGCCGATCCTGATCAAACCGACAGAAGATAACGCCCTTTTGCCGGGCCTCTCTGTAATAGTCCTCCAACAGACCATATGTCCGCATATCCCGGTAGAGGATATAGACATCGGCATCCGGATTAAGGTCCTTGATATGGAGGGCGTTTTTGACCGCGCTCTGGCAGCAGATACGGGAGCAGTTGGGGTGCTCCTCATTTCGGGACCCCACGCACTGGATCATGACCACCTGATTGAGATCCGATGCCCCTTTGAGTTCGAGCCGTTTTCCCAGGGCGATTTGGGTCATGACCCTCGGGTCCTCTCCATAAAGGTATTCTTTGGGGGTGTATTCCCTGGCGCCCGTGGCCAGGATCACCACGCCATGGTCTATCTTTCGTTCGTACATGCCGGGACCTACCAGGATCTCGGTGGTGAAATTCCCTTTGAACCCGGAAAACCCCACAATCAGGGACTCGGTCAGGACCTGAATCCGGTCATGCCGGTTCACCTGTTCCGTAAGTTCCATGACGTACCGCTGGATATCCGCCCCCTCGATGGTGGTGGTCAGTTCCCGGGAAAGTCCTCCCAACTGGGCCTCCTTTTCCACGATCACCACCTCAAAGCCCTGGTCCGCCAGGCCCAGGGCGGTATTCATCCCTGCCACGCCGCCGCCGATGATAAGGGCCCGCTTGTTGACCGGGATGCTCCGTTCATGAAGGGGTTTGAGCAGGCCGGCCCGGGCCACGGCCATGCGCACCAGGTCTTTGGCCTTACCTGTGGCCCCTTCCGGGTCATCCCCGTGAACCCATGAGTCCTGGTCCCGGATGTTGGCCATTTCAAAAAGATACTTGTTGAGCCCGCATGCCTGAAGCGTCTCCTGGAAAAGGGGTTCGTGGGTCCTCGGGGTACATGAGGCCACCACAATCCGGTTGAGATGGTTTTCCTTGATGACCTCCTTGATCTTCTCCTGGGTATCCTGGGAGCAGGTAAACAGATTCTGGTCCACAAGCTCCACAAAGGGGAGACGGGCTGCATATTCCGCCACCCCAGGGACATCCACCACCCCGCCGATATTGATCCCGCAGTTGCACACGAAGACACCGATTCGCGGTGTCTCTCCCTCCACATCCATCTCAGGGGGGATCTCAAGGGATCGGGTATCCTGGTCCCTGGCCCCGGACAAGGCGGTCCCGGCTGCACAGGCCGCGGCACTGGCCTCGGTTACCGAGGTGGGGATATCTTTGGGACCCTGAAAAATGCCGCAGGCGTAAACACCCTTTCGGGAGGTGCTTACGGGTGTAAAGGGGAGGGTGGACGCGAAATGATATTTGTCCAGATCCAGCCCGAGACGGCGACCCAGGTCGATGGTCTCCCGGCTGACTTGAAGACCTACGGAGAGAATGACCATGTCGAAGATTTCTTGGTGGATAATGCCCGCTTCGTCGGAATAGCTGATTTCCAGATCGTCTGTGCCTGGAACAGGGTCGATGGTATGGACCCTGGAGCGGACGAATCGAACGCCATGCTCCTCTCTGGCCCGGTTGTAGTACTTTTCATAATCCTTTCCGAACGTCCGCATGTCCATAAAGAAGATGGCCGCATCCAGGGATTCGGGACTGTGGTCCTTTGCGATCACCGCCTCTTTGATGGCGTACATACAGCACATGGCCGAACAGTAGCCGTTGCCGCAGTGGTGGGTGTCGCGCGATCCCACGCACTGGAGCCAGGCGATCTTCCTGGGTTCCTTATCGTCGGAAGGTCTCACAAGGTGGCCGAGGGTGGGACCGGATGCGCTCAGTATTCGTTCGAACTCCAGGCTCGTCATGACGTTGGGATGGCTTTGGTGGTGATAAAACTCTTCATAGGGTTCGGTGTCGAACACTTCCGCTCCCGGACACAGGATCACGGAACCCACCCGGATTTCCCTCTCTATCGGCTGTTGATCATGGATAATGGCCTCGGCCAGGCATGACTTGACGCACTGATAGCATTCGGAGCAGATTCCGCATTTGAGACAGCGTTCCGCTTCTTTGCGGGCCTCTTCCTCGGTAAGACCGAGGGCGATCTCCTCAAAGTTTCCCCGGCGCTCTTCCAGGGACCGCTGCGGCATCCGGGTGCGGGGGACAAGGGGCTCCTCCTCCTGGATTTCCGGTTTTTCGTAAGGCCACTCCTTTTCCCGGCCCGCCTTCAGGTCCTCACCGGTTATATATCGATGAATGCTTTCAGCCGCCTCCTTGCCGCATTCCACGGCCTCTACCACGGATCTGGGCCCATAAAAGACATCCCCCCCGGCAAAGACCCCTTTCAGAGGCGTCTCCAGCGTGAGGGGATCGGCCTCCAATCCGCCTTTCGGACTGCTGATGATCCCTTCTTTTTGCACAAAGCCCAGATCAGCGGCCTGGCCGATGGCTACGATGACGGTATCGGCATTTATGGTGGTCAAGTCGATTTCGTCGTATTGGGGCCGGAAGGCGCCGGTATCATCAAAGACTGCGGTGCATTTTTTGAACTGGACGCCGGAGAGCCGGCCGCCCTCCTCGACAAACCGTTCGGGACCCAGGCAATTGAGGATCCGGATCCCTTCCTCAATGGCCTCATCGATTTCATAGTCCCAGGCGGGCATCTCGTCCCTCTTTTCAAGACAGACCAAAGAGACCTCCTGGGCACCTTTCCGAAGCGCGCTCAGGGCGACGTCCACGGCCACGTTGCCGCCGCCTATTACAATCACCCTTTTTCCCACGGAAACCGGATGATTCAAGGCCACGTCTCTCAGGAAATCCACCCCTTTCAAGACCCCGGGAAGGTCCTCCCCTTCCACGTTCAGCCTGCGGCTCAGGTGGAGACCGGTTCCCAGGAAGACGGCCTGATATCCGTCGGCCTTGAGACTTTCGAGGGTGATGTCTTCCCCAAAGGTCACACCGGTCCGGATCTCGACACCCATCTGTTCGATGATGCGGATTTCCGCAGCCAAGATATCCCGGGGCAGCCTGTAGGCTGGAATGCCCACCGCCATCATTCCGCCGGGGACAGGCAGTTTCTCAAAGACCGTGACCGGATACCCCCTCTTTCTCAGGAAATAGGCCGCAGAAAGTCCTGCAGGACCGGCTCCGATAACAGCCACTTTTTCGCCGCGCGGCTCAGCGGTGGAAGGGATATAGGGCATTTCCTGGGAGAGATCGCGGTCAGCCAGAAAACGGTGAAGATACTGAATGCCTATGGGTTCATCCGCATCCCCCCGGGTACAGATTGCTTCGCAGGGATGATGACACACCCGACCGCATATGGCAGGGAAGGGGTGGGCGTCCTTAAAGAGTTCCAACCCTTCCCGGTATTTTCCTTCACGAATCAGGGCCACAAACCCCTGCGCACTCACATGGGCCGGGCAGGTGGCCTTGCATGGCGCCGTCCCCCTCTTGGAGATGGCATAGGCCCCGGGCATGGCCTGGGCGTATTGCTTATAAACCGCCTTCCTGGTGGAGAGGCCTACATTGTAGGTATCCGTGGTCTCGATGGGGCATACCTTGAGGCATTCGCCGCAGCTGGTACACTTGGCCACGTCGATGTAACGGGGGTGTTGAACAACGCGGGCCTTGAAGTTCCCTTCTTCACCCTCCAGTTCCCGGAGCTCTGTTGTTGTCAGGAGTTCGATATTCAGGTGCCGGCCGACCTCGACCAGTTTAGGTGAGATGACTCACATGGCACAGTCATTGGTGGGAAATGTCTTGTCCAACTGAGACATGAGCCCGCCGATGGCCGGATTCCTTTCCACCAAGTAGACATAATAACCTGAGTTCGCCAGATCCAGGGCTGACTGCATGCCGGCGATGCCGCCTCCGACGACCATGACGGAGCCTGACATGTTTTTGGTCTGATGGTTAGGCATATCTATTGTTCCTTTCTCACAGCCGTGCTGCGTCCAAGAGCAGGGGAAGCTTGTCTTCCCAGCCTGCGGTTGCGACCATAACCCCCGCCGTCCCCATATCTTTGAATTGACGGATGAGACCGGCCGCAATCTGAATACACTGTTTCAATTTATCAGGGGCCTTCTGGATTTCCCGAATCATCTCCGGAGGGATAGAAATATGTTTGATATTCCTATCCATATACCGTGCCATGCCCGCGGATTTCAGGAGGAGCACCGTTGGAATGACGGCCACTTTGTTCGTATCGATCCGCTTGATGAACTGCTGAAAGCGGTGGAGGTCAAATACAGGGGGGGTAACGGTGAATTGAACCCCTGCCGCCACCATCTTGTTCAGATTTTCAATCTCGATATCGAGTGCCCCGCCCATAGCCCCCGCATTGACGGTGGAACCGATACAGAAGCGGGGCACGCCTGACAGTTCGATCCCGGCCATATCCTTGCCCGTCTGAAGCCTGCCGAGGATTTCCAGAAGCTCCAGCACATCCACATCGTATACCTCTCTGGCCTGGGGATGATCCCCATATCGGATGTCTTCGCCGGAGACGGCCATAACAGAGGTGATACCCAGGGCTGCGGCCGAGAGAATGTCGGCCTGGAGGGCCAAACGATTCCTGTCCCGGCAACAGGCCTGGAGAATCGTTTCAAAACCGTTCTGCTTCAGAAAGGCGCATCCGCCCAAGGAACTCGCCTTCATCACGGCGTTTCCCATTTCAGGGACCACCAAGGCATCCATTCTTCCCTTGACCCTGTTGGCCATGTCCAACAGACGTGAGAACTCGGCGCCCTTGGGCGGTTCGAATTCCCCTAAGAGAACAAATTTTCGAGAAGCAATCTTTTCCTGTAACAGCATATTCGGGTCCTCCTGGGCTAGTGGGGCAATCCGTTGACGGCGTTGGATATGGCCATCTCCAGATCTTCAATGCCGAATGACTGGATATGATAATAGAAAATCCCCTGTTTACGGATGCTGCTTTCCAGTTCGGCCGTATTGGCGTCGGCGCAGATGATAACGGGCAGATCTCTTTCCATGCCTTTTATAACAGATATGAACTCGCAATCTTTCTCTAACAGGACGGCATGAAGCACGAGCCCGTCCACGCGTTGTCCCTGCAGCGTGAGAAGGGTCTCTTTAAGGTTGCCGGTCTTCAGGAGGGCGAACCCCTTATCCTTTGCGAACGCCTCAAGGTTTGAAGAAAGCGCCTCGGCCGGCTCGGCAATAAGGATGGTCTTCTGAGCGGTCATGTCCTCTTTTATCCTGTTCACGCCTCTTTTCCAATTGGCTGATTCATTGTCACACACCTTTTAGCAATCTTTATGCCCAAGGCACAAAACCAATGTTTTACTATGCCTGTTGACCGTCCCGGAGGAAGTGATGGGTCCTCTTTCTCTGTGATGCCGGCGAAGGCCAGAAGCCAGTAAATACAAGCTGTTATATATATGTTAGCCCTGTCTAGGACGGGGTATGGGCATGTAGGGGCTTTCCGGGCATGCGACGGATTTGAGAGAATGGACATGGGGTTGACTTCTGGGGAAAGTATGCCTTTTTTGGGGCATTTTGTAACATCCAATCTCTTTTCCAACTGATAACCATTTGAGATTATTGTCATAAGATAGGTTTGGGGAAAGAATGGACAAATGTTGCAAAACTACCCATTCTACTTCTTTTAAGCGGACCGGGCATGGCAATGCGTATCCCGCCCATTCTTCTCTTCTATGCGGCAAGGGCGGAGAGAGAGGCTGTTTCACCTGGCGTTGGCAGATCGGCAATCGTACATCCTGTGGTTGCCTTAGAGGTGAAAAGGAGGTACCCTCGCCACGTTGCCGTTTGAACCACCTCGAAATGACTTTTGCAGTTTGGAGGGCTTTGGAGAGGCTTGATAGGGTGAGCACCTGCCGCCGTGTGGCACACCGGATATGTAACGATCAGGTGCAAGATTGATTTATAGTGAGAAACTCACCGAGCAAATGACAAAAAGCCGCCAGAGGCTTAATGGAGAGCTGCATCCCAATAATTTAGGCAACGGTATGGAGTGCTGCTGTCGGTTATCCGTCATTCTCCTCCTTTTTCTTTTTTTCCAGCGCCCGCAGCACTTTTTCCGGGGTAATCGGGATATCCGTTATCCAGACACCGATCGCGTCGTGTACCGCGTTCACCACGGCGGGGGACGGAGGATTGGCGGTCATCTCGCCGATACCTTTGGCGCCGAACGGCCCTAGCGGCGAAGGGCACTCCAGCATAAATGTCTCGATATTCGGGATGTCCATGGTCGTGGCAATCATATATTCCCCCAAGGAGCGGGGCTGGAAGTTGGGCGATGGATACTGGGGGTACAGGTTCTCGAGTGTGGCCCAGCTCATGCCCATGATGGCGCCGCCTTCCACCTGCTGTCTGGCCAGTGCCGGGTTGATGGCCTTGCCCACGTCATAGACGCTCTTGCTGTCCAGGATCGTCACAATACCGGTCTCGGTATCCACTTCCACCTCGATCTGCACCGACGCCCATGCCAGGGTCGCCAGAGGATCGCAAGCGCCGTTTTCCGGGTCAGGAATCGACCGGGGTCTCCCGAAGGTGCCGGTGCCGACCACAAATTGATGGAGTTCATACAGCCCCTTTGTGGCCACATCTCCTATGGGAACGGCCTTGTCCGGTCTGCTCTTAATGCGGATCATTCCGTCTGCCGCCTCAAGCATTTCGGGCGGCGCGTCCAAGTCCGGGGCCGCAATCTCAAACAGCTTTTCGCGGGCGCTTGTGGCCGCTTCGACTGCGGCATTGCCGGCAAAGTAGGTGACTCGGCTGGCAAACGACCCGAAGCAGATGGGACAGGTGTCGGTATTGTCGTTGATGAACCTGACCTGCTCGTATGTGAGGCCCAGTATTTCCGCCACCATCTGGGGCAGCACCGTGTTTGCACCCTGCCCCAGCTCTACGGTCCCCATAATGAGATCTGCGGTGCCGTCGGGCTTGATCTTGACGATGGCATTGGTGAAATCACCTCCCCCACCCATTCCGGTGGGATAGAAGGCCATGGCAATTCCTTTTCCCCGCTTTTTCATGTTATGTCTCCCTCGGAGCCGACGTTAAAGTGGCGTATTTCTCGTTCAATGGGTGATTTACCACCTCGGCCAGTTTCTGCATGGTTTCGATCAGGTAGACGCTTTCAAGCCTGGTCCGCGTGGCCAGCTGGTCGCCGTTTCGCATGGCGTTGACGAAACGGAGGTCCCACGGGTCCATGCCCAGCCTTTCGGCGATCATGTTCATCTGGATCTCACAGGCGTAGGTGCCCGGGGTCACCCCAAAGCCACGGATCGCACCGGTGGGCGCCTTATTGGTGTATACCACAGAACACTTCACCTGAACGTTGGGCAGATGGTAGGGCCCGGCCACATAAAAGGCGTGCTTGTCCACCACATAGGAGCTAAACCCTGTGTAGGCCCCGGCGTCATGCAAGGTGAAGACCTGACGGGCCACGATGCGACCGTCCTTGGTCACGCCGTCTTTAAAGGTAATCCGCCACGGACTATGTCGAGCCGAGTGGAGCATCTCCTCTTCCCGCGTCCAGCGCCATTTACAGGGTCTCCCGGTCTTGAGTGCCAGCAGAGCGGCAATGGCGTCGGCGTGAAGCTCGGTCTTGCCGCCGAAGGCACCCCCCACATTACCGCCCACATATTTGATGTCACTCCAGCCCAAATGCCCGCCGCGGGAACTGTATTGCATCCGCTCGGACCAGCGATGGCTCAGATCCTCGCCCTGCCCCAGAATGCGCTGGATCTGTTTCAAGAGAAAATGCATGCCCTGAGTGACGGTATGAATGGTCAGTCGTCCATCCTTCTCGGGTACGGCCAAGCTCACTTGCGGTTCGATAGGCGCGTGTTCCTGTGAGGGGAAGAAGAATGTGTTCTCCACGATCTCGTCCGCCTGGGCAAAGCCCTTTTCAATGTCGCCGTTATATACCAGACGATACGGCCGGCCGCCCACCATCAGGACATTTCCCTCCGGCCGCACTTTCGGTGCATCCGGCTTCATTGCCTCGAGAGGGTCAAAAACCGGTGTCTGCTTTTCGATGTCGAATTCGATCAGATCGAGAGCCTCGTTGGCGATCTCCACAGTATCTGCTGCCACGGCGGCGATCGGCTCACCCATATAGCGGATCTCCTTTTCCGCCAAGACTGCCTGATCCAGGGTCAGGTAGCCATAGGTATTGCAGGGCACGTCCGCAGCAACAATCACCCCATAGACGCCGGGCATTTTTTCGGCCTTGGAAATATCGAGTTTTCGAATAATTCCTTTATGTACCGGGCTGCGCAACACCTTGACCGTGAGGGTCCCCGGAATAAAGATATCGTCCACGTATCGGGCCTCGCCGGTCACGTGGGCCAGGGCGTTGTACCTGGGTTTGCTTTCTCCAACACTCTTGTAGGTCATCGGTCACCTCCCCCATCGGTCACCTTTTGGGCAGCACTCTTAATCGCAGTGATAATGTTGGGGTAACTGGCACAGCGGCACAGGTTGCCTGAAAGGGCCTCCTTGATCTCCATTTCTGTAGGGTTGGGATTCTCATCCAGCAAGGCCTTGGAGGCCATGATCATCCCCGGTGTGCAGAACCCGCACTGTGTGGCATGGTTTTCGTAGAAGGCCTTCTGGAGGGTGTGAAGTCGTCCCGAGCCGCCAACCCCTTCGACCGTTACGACTTCGGCCCCTTGAATGGTCAGGGCGTTCGTAAGGCAGGCGCGTCGAAGCTTGCCGTTCACCAGGACGGAACAGGCCCCGCAATCCCCGGTTTCACAACCCACTTTGGGACCGGTAATATGCAGGTGCTCCCTCAAGACGGTCAAAAGGCTGGTCGTCGCATCGACCGCCACTTGGTATTTTCTTCCATTGACCTTGATTTCAAGTAATGCCATGTTACCTCTCCATCATGAAAGTTGGGCAAGAACGCGTTTTACCAACGCCTGGGCCGCCCGTTGCCTGTACCAGGCGGTGGCCCGGGTATCTGTGGCGGCATTGGTTTCTCCGAGGATCTCTTCTGCCACCCGGTCTACAAGGTCCGGGGATAGCGGTTTTCCCTCCAGGAGTCGAACAGCGGTTTTCGACACAAACGGATGGGCGGCCATGGCTCCGAGAACCAGGCGAATGCTTTTGCAAATGTCCCCTTCCATCCTGGCCCGCAAGGACACCGACACAACACTTCTGCCGTCACCCTGTCTCTGCTTCAGTTTTTCCCATGCCCATCTTTCGGTGTCGGCCAGGCAGGGGACTTCGAACTGCTTGACAATGCCGCCGTCAGCAAGCTTCTCCTTCTTAGGCGTCAAAACGAATTGGTCGATCGGCATCCGATTTTCCCCACTGCTTGAGACGGTCACTACGGTGGCGCCCAGCGCCATCAGCGCAGCCACGCCGTCGGCGTTTCTGGCATTGGTCATCAGATTACCCCCAAGGGTGGCGGCATTTCGCACGGCCGGAGATGCCATCTCTTCGCAGGCCCGGGCCAGCAGAGGCAACTTTTCTTTCACCATCGGAGATGCTGTGATATCGGACAATGGTGTAGCGGCCCCGATGACCAATCGGCCGTTCATCTCCTGAATGAAGTCCATGTCGAGCTTACCGATATAGACCAGTACTTCTGATCGCCTGCGTCGATAGCGGTTGAACCTCGGCATCAGGTCGGTGCCGCCTGCAATGATGATGGCCCTGTCGCCGAGATCCGACAGCAGGGAACATGCCTGCCCCAAATCGTCCGGTGTGTAAAACATTTCATTTGGCATGATCATTCCCCCCAAATGTGCCACAAGTATTTATCTGCCTTCATTATCTATGTGAGAAGGCATTCCTGTCAAGGGCTAATAGAGCCAACCTAAGGAAAGAAATGGCTTTTCCGGTGTTGCAAGAACTGTTTACCGTTGTTGCCCGCCTGACGGCGACCGGCCTAAAACAGATTCATTAAAACTGATGTTTGTACAGATCCCCATCCCTGCATATCGGTCGAAGCTTAATGGGCTGCATTCTCCATTTAGAGCTTCAATATTTCTTCCAGTGAACCTGTATATGCACCCTCGATAATCGTCCGGAGAACCCGCGCGCTGTTTTCAATGGGGACCGGCCGCGGCATGGCCTCCAATTTCATCTTATTCTGAGCGGCATCATTGACGGCCTTTTCGATAAGCCCCTCGGAAAATCCATCAAATTCCTTTAGGGTTACGGGAAAACCCAGTTTCTTATAGAAATCCAGCAGCCCTTCGGCAAAGTCTTTGGCCACGTCGCCCGAACCTTCAATGCCCATGGCCTGACAGACCCTTCTCATCTTTTGGGCGATCACCGGCGCGTAGTATGCGCCATAATAGGGGAGCATTACGGCACAGGCCTCTCCGTGGTCCATGACATTGCACCAACTGAACGAATTGAGGTGTGGTCCTCCTGCCTGTTTAAAATAGAGCACGGTACCCCCGAGCAGACTGGCCATGGCCATTTTTTTTCTGCCTTCCCTGTCTTCGGGATGCTGCACCACTTTTGGAAGCGCCTCAAACAGAAGTTTTATACCCAGCAAGGCCCTCTCGTTGCACTGGGGGTCAGCGCCTTCATCCACTTCATTGAAATAGCCTTCAATCAAGTGGGTCATGGCGTCCAATCCTGAGACCCTTGTGACGTGAGGGTCGCATGTATAGGTCAATTCCGGGTCCAGGATTGCCTCATGAGGCACGATGGCCGGATCGATCATCAGCTTTTTAACTCCCAGCCGGGTGTCTGTGATCACTGAAAACCTGGTGACCTCGCTTCCCGAACCGCTGGTGGTCGGCACCACGACCAGAGGCATAATCCTTTCAATCTTACCGGAAGCCAGGCCCACGCCGAAATAATCATCCAGGTCGCCCTCTTTTGCTGTAGCCAGAATGCCCGCGGCCTTTGCCGCGTCCATGGCCGATCCCCCGCCTACGGCCACCATGCAGTCGAAGCCGCCTGCCAAAAGGTGGTATGCGATGCGATAGGCCGTCTCCTTGCTCGGGTTGGGCTCAACACCCTCGCAAACACGGTGTGTCACGGATGCTTTGTCCAGACTCGTGCCGATTCGATCCAGATAGCCTGCCGCCTTCATTGACCCGCGGCCAGTGATGATCAGGGCCTTCCGGCCGTGTCTTTTAACAATATCCCCGATCTTGGCGATAGCCCCTTCGCCGAAATAAAGCGTAGTAGGCCTCCAATCAGCCACCGTCCTTTCGGCTTGGCTCATCAGGGCATCCAGTGATGATTTTTCTTCCACGGCAGAATCCTTTCCTTTCGGCAGGTTCATTCGGTCAGCCCTCCGATCCTCTAAAGATAAGCACCGCCGCCATGACGACAAATACCATGGTATCGGCCGCTTGGGAGTAATATCGGCCGGTGAGGGCGATGACCATACCGAGAACAAAGGCGGAGACAAATGTGCCTGTGAGGTTTCCCATGCCTCCCACGATGACCACGGCAAAGGCAATGAGTAGGATGTCATGGCCCATGTAGGGCTCTGCAGCAGAGATAGGGGCGTAGAGCACGCCACCCAGTACGGCCAGGACGCTCCCGATGATAAATACAATGGAGAAGTAGCGATCCACATTCAACCCCAGGCACCTGACGCCCTGGTTATCGTCCAGCGCCGCGATGACGATTTTGCCAATGATATTTTTCTTAAAAAAGACGTTCAGCGACAGAAAAAGGGCCACCGAACTGGCCACGATGATGACGCGATACACAGGGATGGAGACACCTAAGACGGTCATGGCTGTACCTAAGGGATCGGTAACCGGGAGTGGTGTGTTGCCCCATATCCATTTAATGGCGTCCGTGCCGATCAGAAGCATTGCATAGGTAGCGATCATGGCGTAGTCAAGGGATTCTCCGTAAAGTCTCCGGATGACGAACCGCTCCATGACGTAAGCAACCGGCACGACCATCAGCATCGCAAAGGCAAGGGCTGCCGGGAAAATTCCACCAAGGAAGGGGAGGAGGGTGATGAAGAAATAGACGCCCAGCGTATAAACCATACAGTGGGCGAAATTGATGATCTTCATGGTGCCGAACGTGATGGAAAGCCCGATGGAGAAGAAATAGAGGATGGCACCGATCGTGGTTCCATATAGCAAGGTCTGGATCATGCCGGTCTATGCCTCCTCCATTGCCTTTTTTTGCGCCATCTTGCGCAAGATCCCTCGGGTCAGAGACCTGACGAAGCCGGTGATACCCTCCCTCAGGTAGAAGACGACTATCAGTAGAAGTATCCCTAAGATCCATTCCCACTGGGGTATGTGGGTGGAAAGACTGTCGCGCAGAACCATATAGAAAACACCGCCCGCCAGCGCGCCGTAAAGGTTGCCGGCGCCGCCAATGAGCGCTGCAAAAATAACCTCCACGTTGTTCAGCGGATGGATAAATACCGGGCTGACAAATCCGATATACAGCGTATACAGGGTTCCGGCGAGTGCGGCAAAACTGCCAGCAATCACAAAGGTGAGCCATTTATAGAAGAAGGTATGGTACCCCAGAAATTTGACCCTGACCTCGTTTTCCTTGATGGATCGGATGAGAATCCCATAGGGGGAACGGGTGAGTGTCTTGAGCACAAGAAATGCAAGGATAAGACATGCCAATACGAATCCATAAGCAACATACTCATTGGCAAAATCCAGAAACCCCCACGGTTCCACGCCGCTCGATATGCCATCTTCGCCGTGGGTAACCCTCTGGAAGGCAGAGCCAATCAAGAAGAACCCCACCTGGTTGAATGCCAGGTTGGTCAAGGCAAAGGGCGCTTCCGAAAGGGGGACCACAATCAAACCCAATATCCCGGCCACAATTGCCCCCCCGGCGATACCGGCAAGCATGGATAATATGGGATTGGGGCTGACATGGAGGGAGAAGAGCGTGGACACATATACGCCGGTACCCAGGTATAGCATTTGACCGAAAGACAATCGCCCCATATACCCGTAAAGGAGATCGAAGGACATGACATAGATACAGAAAATCATGAAGTCTGTCACCCTATGAACGGCCAGGAACGGTGTCAATACCAAGAAAGCGGCTGCAATGATAGTTATCTCGCGCCACACGACACCCTTTCTGGCTGCCTGTATGTACGGTTTGTGCAAATCAGTGCCCAACAATATGTCCCCCCTTACAGGTAACTTTCCAGATCGGCGGTATCCTCCATTTCGGACCTGTCCGCAATCTCCTTGATGACCTTCCCTTCTTTCATCACGTAGATTCGGTCGGCTAGACGTTTTACCAGAGAAAGGTTTTGTTCCACAATGATGGCGGAGACGTTTTTTGCCTTCAGCTGGTTCAATATTCGGCTAATATCTTCAATGACGATGGCGGCCAAGCCCTCGGTTGGCTCGTCGATCAGCAGAAGTTTGGGAGACCCCACCAGTGCACGCCCGATGAGCAGGATTTCCCTCTGGCCTCCACTCAGCTTTCCTGCCTTATTGTCCATGAATCTAGACATATCCGGATAGATGCTTGTGGCTTTTTGAAGGGCCTCTTCCATCTTTTCTCCACTGGCATGGGCAGCAAGTTGGAGATTGTCTCGTACCGTCAAACCGGCAAATACCTTCTTATCCTGGGCGACGAAGCGGATGCCCCGCCTGGCAAGTCTTTCTGCGTTCAGGTTACGCGTATCCTCCCCTTCGTAGGTGATGAATCCTTTGTTCGGCTTCATGATCCCGCTTATGGTTTTTAGCAGGGTTGTTTTTCCCGCTCCGTTGCGGCCGACGACAAAGACCATTTCCCCCCTTTTCAGCTGGAGGGAGACGTCATGAAGGACCACGGCATGACCGTAGCCCACGTCGATTTCTACTACGTCGAGCAACCGTTCTCTTCCTTTCCCCAATAACATTCCCTTACCGCGGGATGAGACAGGACCTGTTCGGGGTGGCCTTCGCAAATAATTCGGCCGTAATTCATCACACTGAGCGAGTCCACTAGATTGATAATCTTGGATATTTTGTGGTCAATAATCGCCAGAGTGAAATTCTCCTTGACCCGGTGGATGATGTCCAATACCCCTCCAATTTCATGATCGCTCAGTCCGGCCAACGGCTCATCCAGAAGCAACAGCGTGGGCTTGAGAGACAACCCGATGGCGATTTCAAGCATCCTTTTGTCTCCATAGGAAAGCTCCGATGTCTGAACAGCGGCCTTTTCCTGAAGTCCAACCAGCTCGAGCGCGGCCAGGCAGTCTTCTTGTACCCTTTTATTCTGGGCGGATACAAAATAGAAGTTACGAACAGTTCGATGTTTTTCTTTAGACTTGATGTTTGAGAGGACCAGATTCTCCCAGGCCGTAAGAGAGTTGAATACCGATACCAGCTGAAATGTCCGGGTTATACCCATCCCCACCCGCTTATGGGGCGCTGACTTGGTAATGTCTTTTCCTTGAAAGATGACCTTTCCCCTGGTAGGCAGAAAAAGGCCGGAAAGCAGGTTAAAAAGGGTGGTCTTGCCGGATCCGTTAGGCCCGATGAGCCCTGCCACACGGCCTTGTTCAACACGAAAGTTGACCATTTCGACCGCGGCGAGGCCCTCGAAGTGCTTGCTGATGTTCTCTGTTTCGATTAGAGCGGACATGGCGACTTTGTCATGGAACCCGGCACCCATCAATCATGTTATTCCGGTCCGGCATTGCCGGTTCCTACCGGCCGGAGGTGATGGCAGCTATCATAATCCTAGTATTGACAGGCGGTTGGTCGCTAAAGAGGTCATAATTACCATCACCTATAGCTGTATCCTAACATTTTTGGGGTAAAAGATATTATGGTAATTTTCCCTGAATATTACAACGGTTCAACAACCGTGTGAAGGAGCGGGGGGAAAGCCCCCTCGCGCTCCTTATCACCTCCGCATCTTCTACTTTTGGAGGCTCCTACCACCCAAGCTCCTGGGGTGTTCTCTGGAAGTATTTGCCCCGGTAGGAGTCGATCACCTTGACATAGTCCCACTTTTGATCCTTCCGCTCTTGGGGGCCCAGGCCCTTAGCGATAAAAGAGGAGTGCTTATATCTCGGATTCCCGTCAATCATCCATTTGGCCGGGCCTTTGGGTCCACTCCAGTCGGGATTTGCCATGAGCGCATCATAGGCCTTTTTGGGGTCGGTCGATTTGGCCAGTTCCATGCCCCGGACGATTTCATACACTCCCATGTAGGCGCTGCAGCCATAGGGATCCGGAGGTTCGCCGTAAGCAGCTCGATATCTGGCAGTAAAGGAATTGGCGGCCTCAACCACCTCTGGGAACGGAAATCCGGTCATATCGTGATACCAGAACATCTGACACATGACCCCCTCTAAGGCCTCGGCGGGAATTCCTGTGGCAAAGACATTGACGATCCACTGGAAAAAAATCTTGGTTTTCTTTCCCAGGCCCATCTCATACGCCTGCTTGAGGATGTTGATGGCATCGTTTCCCCATTGGCCCATGATGACGATGTCCGGCTTGGCCTCCATCGCCTTAATGAGATAAGGGGTCATATCGGCAGTTCCGACCGGCGTCATGATCACCTGGTACTTGACATCAGGCATTTTCTTGAGCACATTTTCATGACCTCTGAGGGCGCCATGGCCATAGGCATAATCCGGAAGCAACAGGACAATGTTCTTCATTTTCATCACTTCCGTCACATAGGCTGAAGCGCCGCTACCGATGGATTCTGCCGGTGGGATCATGGACACACTATATGGCCCTTTTTCTTCTTTGGTGAACATCTTTTCCGGCACACCGTTTGTGGCGTTGAAGATAATAGGGGTTCTTTTGCTCTGGGCGTTCATGGCTAAAGATACATGGGCAAACGTCCCGCCAATCAATGCCGTTATGCCGTTATCCTTGATCATGGACTTCATCTTTCTGACAGCCACGTCCGGCTTGGTTTCTGTATCCTGGTAAATGGCCTCGATTTTGACCTTTTTCCCGCCGAAGTCAGCCCCACCTTTACCGTTAATTTCTTCTATTGCCAGTTTGGCTGAATCCATCTGCTTGGTTCCAAGAGCCGAGCCCTTACCCGTCATGGCGTAGATAATGCCCAACTTAATGCTGTCGTCAGCGGCAGCAGGAGAACCTATGGAAAAGCCTGCCATAAGCGCCACGACCATGCCCAATAGAATCGTCGTTTTGAGTATCCCTTTCATCCTTCTGCTCCTTTCTGCCTAAGGTAATGCGGTCAACTTCCTGCCGAAATGCACGATGGGACCCATTTCCCGTTATTTCTGGACTGGGAGCCATCCAATCCGCATTCCGGTACTTCCAGCCTCCTGCCCCCATACTTTCTTGTTTACCTGGTCTGGCATTCCCCCTTTCCCTGATGTTGTCCTTATGTTAGGTGCACGCCCCAGCTAGGCACCTCAGCAAACCAATCCTCTTCTGTTCCATCTCAAACGCCTATGCTACCAAAATGCCCCCTGGTGCCCGCCAATACCACTATTTAGGCGCACGCAAGCGAATGGCCACCGCCGCTTTTCGGCCCGGCGCCCGAGTTCTTATTTACCATGGAGAATTCGTATCCGGGTATACCGTCCATACTTCTGCCCTAGTCCATCAGACCGTATTTCTCTATATTCGAGTCCGCCATGGCGCAGATCTTTTCAAACCCCTCCCGCGCAGCCCTGTTTCCCTCCAGTAGGTGCTTGAAACGTCTCTGGGCACTTAGGTATTCACGTGGGGGGACCCTTGTCCTAATTTTGCGAACGCCAGTAATCCTGCCATCCACCATCTCAAAGACCGGCACAAGACCGGATTGCACTCCCAGCCTTCCAATTTCCAGTGTGCGATCACTGGGAAAGCCCCAAACCGACGGACAGGGCGCATCGATCTGGATATACCGGGGACCCTGATAGGTCATCGCCTGTTCGACTTTCCGTCGCAGGTCTTTCAGGTAAGCAACTGAGGCTGTTGCCACATAAGGGGCACCATGTGCGGCGACAATGGCTGGCATATCTTTTTTCAGTTGAGGCTTTCCTATGGATTTTTTCCCCACAGGATGGGTCGTCGTTCCGGCATAGATAGGTGTCGCACCGCTGCGCTGACCGCCTGTATTCATATAGGCCCCGTTATCCATGCAAATGTAGAGAACATCATCTCCCCGTTCCAGCATACCGGATAACGCCCCGAACCCGATGTCAAAGGTTGACCCATCTCCTCCGATCACCAATACTCTGATATGGTCTCTATGTTGTGCTTTCAGGGCGGCAACAACACCCGTCGCCACGGAAGGCCCGTTCTCGAAAAGATGGTGCATAAACGGAACACGCCATGAAGAATACCCATAGGTCAAGGTAAAGGTTTCGAGGCATCCAGTGGGTGTAATAACTATGACGTCCCGGCCGGTGGCTTTAAGAATATGCCTTACGGCCAATGCCTGTCCGCATCCATGGCAGGCCCTATGCCCGGAAACAAACAGATCCTTTTCCTGTACCGCGTTCTTCTCACTCAATCTTGGTTTTCCTCTACGGTAAGACTTCCGGTTTCAAATCCATCCAATAGGGTTCAAAGGGAACAGCTCCTGATTCACATGCTTTTTCAACCTGTTCCACAATTTTATAGATTGTCCCACGGGTGATTACTCTCCCCCCCAAGCCGGCTATCATATCGATAACTACCGGAGTTTTGGATCGGCCATAAAGCTTGGCTTTGAGGTCCAGACCGATGGCACCTTCACTTCCCATGGAGAAACTGGCCTCCATAACCGCAACCACTTTCGCATCCTGGATGGCTTTCAGGATGTCTTCATACGGAAAAGGACGATAACAGCGAATTTTAATCAGTCCTACTTTCTTTCCACCAGTTCGCAAATGATCCACAGCGTCCTTGGCTGTGCCGGCTACCGATCCCATTGCGATCAGAACGATTTCGGCATCCTTTGTTCTGTATGCCTCAATGAGCCCTCCGTGATCCCGACCGCTGATATCCGCCCATTCAGAAAAAATCTCCTTGATCCTCTTTTTTCCCATTTGCATGGCATCATGGATGGCGTATCTGAACTCCATGTACAGATCTTCATCAGCAATGGGTCCCCAGCTCTTGGGATCGTTCACATCCAAGAAATGGATAGGTTTAAAAGGAGGCAGAAATCGGTCCACTTCTTCTTGTTCAACCAGACGAACTCTTTCATAGGAATGGGTCAGTATCCATCCGTCCATACAGACCATTACCGGGAGTGCTATCCTGGGATCCTCCGCGATTTTGAAGGCGGCAATGTGGGTATCGTAGGCCTCTTGACTGCTCTCCACATAAATTTGAATGATTCCCGAATCCCGAAGGCTCATGGCATCCTGATGATCTGGTTGAATACTTATGGGCGCTGAAACCGCCCGATTAACCCCTGTGATGACAAACGGCAGCCGCATCCCTGCACTCGCATAGATTACCTCTGTCATGAGCAACAGACCCTGAGATGTAGAGGCCGTATAAGAGCGACTGCCCGCTGCTGAAGCACCGGCCAGGACACTGGCCGCAGAGAATTCAGACTCTACCCGCACATATTCGGATTCCAACTCACCATTCACAACCATCCTCGCCAGGGCCTCAACGATATGTGTCTGGGGGCTAATCGGATAAGTGGATATCACACCTGGACGGCACGCCTTTATTGCTAAGGCGACCGCCTCCGATCCCTCAAGCACCCTTTCCGTTTTGCCGTTGTCGCCCATCTCATTTCGCCTCGAAAATCATCTCAATTGCATTCACATGGCATTCATAGGCGCACAGACCGCAGCCTTTGCAATATCCGTAGTCAATGGCATACACCCCGTTTACATCATGAATGACATTATCCGGGCAAACCTCTTCGCAGACGCCGCATCCTTTGCACAGATCATAATCGATGATAGGCTTTCGGTCTCTCCAGGTTCCGGTCTCGTAGGCCAGGGATGTTCCTCCCCTGACAACGCCTCCCAATGCTATTTTCATGATAATCGCTCTACCATGCTCTCATGGCTTTTTCTTACGATGAGAGCATTTTTATGACCCAAATCGCCGGGGAATCTTTTCATGACAGCCTTGAGCGCGGCGTCAAGGGTCAGGGCCTTGGTTAAGCCGGAAAATGCCCCCAATAGGGCTGTATTAATTATGGGGGAACCTAAGATAGACCGTGCCATTTCATCGGCCGAAATGGTGTAGATTTGAGAAAAAGGTATTGACAGGCCTAGAGTTGAAGGGTCTTTGTCTGTGTTTACAAGGATAAGCCCTCCCTCTCTGAGTCCCGACGTTACGTCGATCTCCCTGACGATGGTGGGATCCTGAATAATCACGCAATCAGGCTCTTCCACTCTGCACCTCAGTCTGATTGGCTTGTCATCTAATCTGCAAAAGGCCATAATGGCCTTGCCTCTTCTCTCACCACCGCCACCGAGAAAAGGGAATGCCTGTCCATACTTACCGTCTTCCAAGGCGGCAATCGCCATGAACTGGGCAAGGACCAAAGAGCCCTGTCCTCCTCTGCCATGAATGCGGACTTCTTTCATCAATCCCTCTATCTCCATCGACCTCGAATGCTGTTTCATAATATGAAACGGCATTTACCCAATCAAACAGATCCTACAGGCACATTGCTCAGCTCTCTTGAGATGCTTTCGCCGGTCTCCCTAACCAAGTCAATGAGCCCCGCCTCGATTCTTTTCATGGTCATGCTGAAGATGGAACCTGTAACGCTTATGCTCGCAACAATATGTCCTCTTGATCTAACAGGCACACCGATACACCGAACGCCCTCATAATATTCCTCATCATCAATGGCATATCCGCGCTTTCGCACCAATGCCAGTTCCTTGAACAGCTGATTCAAATTAGTGATGGTGTTTTTTCCATAAGGCTTTAGCAGGCCATCGGGGTAGATTTCCCCAATCTCTTCATTGGTTAACTGGGAAAGAAGCACTTTCCCTGCAGCAGAGGCATGCGGCTCGGTGGACCACCCCACATAGGACGAGATAGAGAGTCCTCCTGCGGCCGCACCCATCTTGTCAATACAGACAATTTTGCCATTCCTTAAAAGATATAGATGGACAACCTCATGGCACTTCTCGTGGAGCTGGATCAGATATCTTCTGGCCCTCTCCCTAATATCAAAATCTGCCAGGATCCTTGACGATATTTCCAGGAACCGCAATCCTAAGGAATACTTTTTTGTGTCATCGTCCTGCGAGATGTAATCGTTTAGGAGAAGGGGCTGCAACATGTGATGAATTGTGCTTTTCGGAAAGCCAAGTGTCTTGCTCATATCAACGAGAGCCAACCCTTTTGGATTCCTGCTTAGTAGCTCAATGACCTGGAGGGCCTTTGCAAGTGCCCCTGTCTTTGTATTTCCCACACTGCATTCCTTCTGTTCAACAAACATCGTTTCATTACATGGAACGATGTTCAACATATACGTTAGGCATGGCCGCTGTCAAGTGTTTTTTCTTTAGCGTCATTTTCGGTTGGATTTTTCCATTTTACCCGATTGTTCGGTTGTCAACGCGGCTCGCTGTAGGGCCAAGATACGTTCTTTCATCTGCTTTCGTGAGAATGTGAGAATGGGGACGCGGTAAGGTGTTTAGGTTTTCCAAGAGGATCGAGGCAAAATAGGGCACTGACAATATCTTTACATCTTTGCATTTACGGGCAACGGGACATCCTTTAAAATTCAATTGCAAGCGAAAGGTGTGGCGGAGGGCTAACTAACCGGAAATAAGGTAAAATTAACGGTCGTAACAACTGAGGAAATAAACCCTTGAACGTCGACTCTTCACGGGATCAGACGTTGCCAGGGAGACTGGAAACACTATCTCTATCCCTGACGTTAAACTTGATGCCTATTGAAGGCGCCTGCTTCACTCAATGCCGAACTTCTTGATCTTGGCCGCCAGGGTCTTGCGGTTGATCCCGAGGATGTCGGCTGCCTCGGTCTTTTTTCCTTTGGTTCGCTTGAGCACAAAGGCGATATATTTTTTCTCCAATTGCTCCAGAGAGAAAGGCTCTTCGGAAAACATCTGTAGATCTCCCTGTCTCTGGGTGATAAACGTCGGCAGGTTCGCGGCCCGTATCATATCGGTATCCTCAAGGATGAGGATTCGTTCCATGGTATGTTCCAGTTCCCTTACATTGCCTGGCCAGGCATACTCCGACAGGATATCCATGGCCTCTGAGGATACTTCCAGGCGCGATTTCTTCATTTTACGGCTCAATTTGTCGATATAGTGGCGGATGAGGAGAGGGATATCCTCCCTTCTTTCCCTGAGCGGGGGAAGATGTATCGGCACCACGCTCAACCGGTAATACAGATCCTCCCTGAACGTTCCCTTTCGGATCGATTCTGTAAGCTCACTGTTGGAGGCTGAGACGATCCGGATATCGAGATTGATCTTCTGTTGATCCCCGACCTTCATGAACTCCCGCTCCTGAATCACCCTGAGGAGCTTGGCCTGGATATTCAGGCTCAAGTTTGCCACTTCGTCAAAGAAGAAGGTGCCGTGATTCGCCAGTTCAAAAAAGCCGTGTTTGGTCTGGTGGGCCCCGGTGAAAGAACCTTTGACATGTCCGAACAGCTCGCTTTCGAGGAGGGTTTCCACAAGGGAAGAGCAATCGACTGCAACGAATTCCCGTTCTTTGCGAAGGCTCTTGGCATGGATGGCCTGGGCCACCAGCTCCTTGCCCGTGCCGCTTTCACCCGTTATCAGGACGGTGCTGTCGGTGGGCGCCACCTTGAGGATCTTGTCGAATATCCGCTTCATGGGGCGGCTCTGGCCGATGATGAGATGCTCTTCCGAATCTATCTTGAGGCCGTGATTGACAACGGTATGTTTTTGAGATGAGGCACGACCCAGGTTTGCCTTCTGAAGGGCCGCCTCCAGATCATCCAGTCGGAAGGGTTTCACCAGATAGTCCAGTGCCCCCAGTTTGGTGCAGCGGACCGCCGAGTCGATGGTCGGATAGCCGGTGATCATGATCACATCCGTGTCGGGGTATGCGGTGCGAATCTGTTTGAGGACGGCCATGCCGTCCATATCCGGCATCCGAATGTCCAGCAGCACGAGGTCTATCGGACGGGTTTTCAGATAATCCAGGGCCTCCTCACCGCCGGCCGCCGGTGTTGCCCCTATTCCCTTTTCGCTCAGTACTCTGCAGATGCCGGTTCGGACCACGGATTCGTCATCCACGACCAGCACCTGATGGATGTTTTGGGTGTTTGTCATTTTCAAGGAAAGTGCCTAAAGTGCCTAAAGTGCGCTAAAGTTTTCAGGTGCGAGCCGCAAGGCGTTGGTCGTAAGAAATCGTTATCAATTATCGGTTGTCAGTTATCCGTCAACGACCCGGAGCACGGGAAACAGGGATCCTGAACCCAATAAGCCAGCATCCAGCTCAAACAATCATCGGGAGGAGGACCCGGAAAGTGGTTCCTTTGTCCAAGACGCTCTCCACGTCGATGGTGCCGCAATGGGCCTCGACCACCCCCTTGACAATGGCCAGGCCAAGCCCCGTGCCCATGACCTGACGGGTCTTGGGATGTTTGACCCGGTAGAATTTATCGAAGATCTTGGGGAGTTCCTCAGGAGAGATCCCTACGCCCGTATCTTCGACCCTGATTTCCATGTATTCGGCCAGACCCCGCGCAGTAATCGTTACCCGACCCCCTTCGGGCGAATAGTTGATGGCATTGCTCACGAGATTATTGATAACCTCTTCCATGTTCTTGGGGTCGGCCAGAACCGGCTTCAGCCCTTCGCACGAATGGGTGAGATGGATTTTCTGTTCCTGGGCCCTCGGTCCCATCAAGGCCACGATCTCTTCTATGATCTGCCCCATGTCGGTGGGGACCCGATGCTGGACCATTTTTCCCGCCTCGATCTTTGCCACATCGAGAAGATCATTAATCAATTCAAGGAGGGAGTCAATCTTGTTCATCCCTCGCTTGACAAACCCTTCCTGTTTTTCATCCAAGGGCCCTGCCAATCCTTCTATAAGGATGCTGTTGATCTGCCGGATGGAAACCAGGGGGCTGCGGAGCTCATGTGCCACCATATTGACAAAGTCTGATTTCATTTCGTCAAGCTGCTTGTAGGCGGTAATGTCTTCCATGACAGTAACTGTTCCGGCAACGGCGTTGTTGGGACCCAAGGCAGGGGCGGAAATGGCCCTCAAGACATTTTTCCCTGCCTGGATCTCCTGTGAAACGGATTCCGCCTGGGCCGATTCGCCGCCGAGGATCTGTTTAAGTGTATCTATCAGGGAGTTATCGGTGATGATTCCTGAAATGGGAACCGGCCCTTCGGACAGGCTTGAGATCTCCATCAAGCGCATGAGCGCCGGATTGTGGAGCACCACCTCCAGATTGCGGTTGGTAACCATGACCCCATTGGCCATCTGGTTGATAATGGTTTTAAGGCGGCTTTTTTCCAGGTTGAGGTCATAGAGGTTCTGCATGTTCTCCTCTTTCAACTGGGTCGCCTTCTGCTCCAGGCGTCTTTTTTCAGCGGCCCGTGTAATGGTGAGGAGAAACTGGTCGATCTGAAATGGCTTGGTAATGAAATCATAGGCCCCGTTTTTCATGCAGATGACGGCCGTGTCCACGGTCCCGTGGCCTGTAATGATGATCACCGGGATGTCCGGGTATGTCTTACGAACCATTTCAAGGAGTTCTTCGCCCCCCATGACCGGCATCTTGAGGTCGAGAAGTACGATGTCGATGGGGCTGGAGGAAAGGATATCCATGGCGATCCGACCGTTTTCAGCGGTGACGACCTGGTAGCCCTTCCCGGTCAACACGCGTTGACACCCATCCCTGATCGCCTTTTCATCGTCAACCACCAGGATATTGATTGTCTCGTTCATGATTCATCCACTCCCAGAAAAACGGGTTCGGCCGGCGGGGTCTCTGTAAATTCCAAAGGGAGTTCAATAATAAAGGAGGTCCCCCCGCCGGGAGGACACTCAATGCTCATGGTCCCCCCGTGAAGTTGAACAATGTTCCGGGTAATGCTCAGACCGAGCCCGGTGCCCTTGCCCACGGGTTTGGTCGTAAAGAAGATGTCGAATATTTTATCTCTCATCTCGATCGGAATTCCAGGCCCGGTATCGGACACTTTGATGATAAAGCGGGGGGGGGGGTCAGTCTGATAGCGGGCAGAGATCGTCAACAGCCCCTTTCCCTCCATGGCATCGGCCGCGTTGATGAAGAGGTTGGTAAAGACCTGTTGCAATTGACCGATATCGCCTACCATTTCGGGCATGTCCGGTTCTATGTCCGTGATTACCCGGATGTTGTGGAAAAGGGCCTGGTTCACCAGGAGATTCAAACACTGGCCGATGAGGTAGTCCAGACTGAAGGAAGATGTCTGCCCAATGGATTGTCTGCTGAATTCAAGGAGTTCGGATACTATCCGTTTGCATCGGAGGGTCTGATGAATCACCTCCTGGATATCGTTTTGGGCCTGGGGATCGTCCGAGAGCCTTTCCTTGAGCAGTTCCGCATATATCAAGGCCCCGGCTAGAGGATTATTGATTTCGTGGGCAACTCCTGCCGCCATTCGCCCCACAGAGGCGATTTTTTCAGACTGGACCAGTTGGAGATGGGCATCCTCTAGCTCTTTCCGCATCTGGAGTACCTCCCGCATATCCGTAAATACTCCGACACTGCCGATTTCCCTGTTGCCGATGGTGATGATGGAGGCGGTCAATGTGACCGGAATCTCCTCACCTTCTTTGGTGGTCACAGACATGCTGGTCGGATTGAGTTTGCCCACAGGACCGTGCTGGTCGCTGCGCATCTTTCTCATGTTTTCCTTGGCCACATCGATGTCGTAGAAACTGCTCAGATGACCATGGTCCATGATCTCCTCGGCCGTATAGCCGGTCAGGTTTTCCATCCCCTCGTTAAAAATGAGCACATTTCCCTTGGTATCCACCACAACGATCCCGTCCACAGCGCTCTGGATGACGTTTTGAAAAAAGATATTGGATTTCTGGGCCTCCTTTTCCAATTTGATCCGTTGCGTGACATCTCTGGATGCCTCCAGCAACTGGACCATCTCACCCTGCTCATTGTAGATCGGGGCCGTGGTAATCACATCAAAACATTCTTCTCCCTTCTGATTCTTAAACTCCCGGATGATGCTGATGAGCTTGTTTTCGGTTTTCATCTCCTTCAGATCTTCCAGATAGCAGGCTTGCCCTATCTCTCCACAGGGCCGGTCGAGGCCATAGCGCACCTCATAGCAATGCTTTCCAAGGATATCCTCTTTTGTGAGATGAAATTCCTGAAGAAAGGTCTGATTGACCGTTTCCACGGTCATGTCCATGTTGACCACCATAATTCGGTAGGGAAGTGAATCGAGGATGACCTGAGAATACCGCTTTTCCTTTTCATCCTGTTCCTGACGTTCACTTTCCAGCCGGATCCTCTCCTCCTCCATCTGGACGAGATCCCAAAGCAATCTGGCCCCCATGTGGTCCATGATGGAGATGTTCGGGGGCACGATCCTGAAAATTTCTTCTCTCACATCAGATGATCCGGTCAGCTCGATGAGCAGGTTAAGTCCCTTCAGGTCCAGGAGATGACGGAAATCGCTTGTGGTAAAAAGGCCCAGTTCACGTGCGTAGAGAAGACCGGGAGCGTCAGGATGGATATCGGCGACGCCCAGTATCACCATTTTGAGTCGTGACAGATGGTTCGCATTCAGGACCTTGAGCAGGTTGCAGCACGCCCTCCCTCCTCCGACGATGGCCACGCGCAGGGGGTGATCTGCCTGTTCTCCACGGAATAGGCTGGCAGGATCACGTGCGGCTGAATCTGATTTCAGAGGGGGTGCTTTCACGTGGTGTTCCTCATGAGGTCTTCAGGCGAAGGGCGACCTTTGCTTCCAGATCAAGAATAATCTTTTTCAGTGCCTCGCTCTGGTCTACGGGGCCGGAATTGTTCCATCCCTTTGACAGAGCTGCTTTCTTCTTTTCTCTGAATTCCTGTAGCGAGGAAGCCATGGCTTCCCAGAGGAACAGCTTCTGGAGAACATGGCGTTCGCCTGCCGTGAGGTCCCGGTCCGTGTCGAATCGCTGTCCGCTTGTCGTTGTGATAATCATAGGGGTCTTAGGATCGTCGATCTATTGAGGGATCCCGAATTGGGGAATTTAGGGATGGAACCCATTTTGCAACGGAAATGCGTTTCACGCCAGTTATCGGTTATATTGTTATCTCACCGGCTTATGATTTTCCCGATAACCATTAACTGAAACCAGTTCCTGGTCTCAGGCGCGGGGACGGCATACCCTGTTGTCATGACTGTTTATTATGGATGTTTTTATCGGAAATTCAAGAAAAAAAGCCCGCAGGAGCGATCATCGAAGGATCCTGCGGGCACAACCCACCCGATACCCACACGTCTTGCGCCGACAAGCTATCGCTGATAGCTCATCGCTGATGGCTGATAAGCGGATGCACGTCTCAACAGCTCAACAGCTTAGCCGCTGAAGCGCTCACCCCTCTCGCACCCGGCGCCTCATACCCCGCGCCTTACGCCTTGCACCTTGCGCCTCTCTTACACCACCGGTCTCGGAAGGACCCCCGCTCGTTCGGCGATTTCGGGTACTTTGTGTTCCCATTCGATGGCCATGAGGTGGACGCCCGCTACCCCTTTCATCTCCTTGAATTCCTCGATCTGTTCCAGTGCAAATTTGATGCCCTCTTCTGCCGCCTTTCCCTTTCCGGCCCCGCGAAGACGCTGGATCAGGCTGTCGGGGACATCCATGCCGGGGACCTGTTTGGCCATATAGAGGGCCATACCGACGCTCTTCATGGGCGTCACCCCCGCCAGGATGTAACATTTCTCGTGAAGGCCCATGTCCACGGCCCGCTTCATGAATTCCCTGAACTTATCCATGTTGTAGATGCATTGGGTCTGGACAAAATCCGCTCCGGCAGCGATCTTCTTGGCCAGCCGGTACACCCGGAAATCAAAGGGTTCTGCAAAGGGGTTGGAGGCCGCGCCGATAAAGAGCCTGGGAGGCACGTCCACCTCCTGGCCGTTCAGGAATTTCCCGTCGTCCCTCATGGTCTTGACCGTATGGATCAATTGCATCGAGTCGATGTCAAAGACATTCTTGGCATCGGGATGATTCCCGAACTTCTGATGATCCCCGGAAAGACAGAGCATGTTCCGGATGCCCAATGAATAGACGCCCAGGATATCGCTCTGGATGGCCAGCCGGTTGCGGTCGCGGCAGACCATCTGAAAATTGGGTTCGATCCCTTCCTGGACAAGAATAAGGGATGCGGCCCAACTGGACATGCGGACCACCGCGGTCTGATTGTCCGTGACATTGACGGCGTCCACCACCCCCTTCAGGTGCCGGGCCTTTTCCCTGAGGTGTTCCACGTTGGCGCCCTGGGGGGGACCGCACTCACCGGTAAAAGCGAACTGTCCGGACCTCAAGACCTTTTCCAGATTGCTTCCTGATTTGTAGTCGCTCATTTCACCAGTTCCTCCCTAATCATTTTCCTCGGTCCGCCGTCCCTGGCTGTGGTCCAGCTTTTCGGCGGCCTGAATTCAAGAAGTTCGTTCAGCCGCCCCTGCTCCGTCATCTTGTTGACAATGGTGTCCCAGATGCATTCCACTTCATTGGAGATCTCGCATTTTCCATGGGAAGAGCCGCCGCAGGGACCATTGAGAAGGCTCTTGGAACACCGGGCGATGGGGCAGAGCCCGCCAAAGTAGTGAACCACGCAGGTCCCGCAGCCGGCGCATCTCTCGGACCATACGCCGTGCGCCTCGGCCCCTCCCATAAACTGGGTATTGACCCCAGGGAAGACCCTGGTGGAAGGATATCTCTCTGAAAGAAACTGGGGACCGACGCCGCAGGCAATGGAAATGACCGCATCGTAATCCCCGACGATATCCTTCAGTTCAGCGATATATTCCGGATCGCACTGCCGTTCCAGGGTGTGTTCATCCACCTGGATCGCATGGCCGCTCCGCTTTCTCGCAATCCTCAGGGAGGCCGCCAGAATACCCACCTCTTTGGCCCCCCCCACATTACACACGGTCACGCAGCCCTTGCATCCAACGACAAGGATTTTCCTGAAATCTTTTACCATTTCAAGAATTTCCCTGATGGGTTTTGGTTGTGCAACAATCATTGTTCGTTCCTCGCAGCGTTTTAGGGGTTTATGCCCGCAGGAAAGGGCCTAATGCCTTAACCTTATCGACCATGTCACAGGCGGCTTCCACATACTCCTGACCCTTGCCGGCACTGAGATGAAACAGGCGAATCCTGTCCGGTTCGATATCGAGTTCCTCCAGCATTTTTTTGACCTGGTCGACCCGCTTGGCCGCCTTGGCAATGCCGTCCATATATTGACAACTGTCTTCCTGACATCCGGCCACGTAAACACCGTCCGCACCCTCTTCAAAGGGTTTGAGGAGGTGCAGGATCTCGATCCGGCCGGTGCAGGGGACTTGAACCACCTTGACGTTGTTCGGCAGGGCCTTTTTCATGCCTTCGGCGACTGTTGCGGCAGACGATGCGCAGTTGGAACAGCAGAAGGCGAGTATTCGGGGTTTGAAGTCATTCATGCTACCATCTCCCTTTGATATTTTCGATTGATGATTTTCGATTGATGATTAAAGAGTTAGTAGCCACCAATAGGGGTGTCTCCTATCCCTTCGCTAATTTGCCAAAAGGATCGACGGGGCCCGGGTCAGCATCGGGTCGCTGCAGGTGCCCATGACGATGGCCTTTCCGGGACACTCGGCCACGCACATGCCGCACCCCCGGCAAAGACCGGGATCGATGAAAGCGGCCCCCCGGTCATGGTCGATCACCGGTACGTGAAACGGGCATGTCCGGACGCAGGTGCAGCACACGGCGCATTTTTCCGTCAGGACCTCGGCCACCAGTCCCCCGACCTGGAGGGTATTCCGGGTAAGGATTTCCAGTGCCCTGGCAGACGCAGCCTTGGCCTGGGCGATGCTCTCCATGGTATCCTTGGGATAGCCCGCAAGACCGGCCACATAGACCCCTTTTTCGGTTGCGTCAAGCGGTTTCAGCTTTTCAGGAGATTCGGCAAAAAAGCCGTTCGGGTCTAAATTGACCCTGAAGATATCGGCCAGCTCCGGGGTGCCGGTTCCCACAATGGCCGTCTGGAGGGAGACGAAATCCGCTTCCAGGGCGATCGATTTCTGGAGGACCGGATCATATGCCACCACGCGGAGGCTGTTCCCATCGGGCCCGGGCGTCACCACCGGCTTGTTGTCTGTCGTGTACCGGATAAAGATGACCCCTTTTGACCGCGCCTCCCGGTAAAGCGTCTCCCTTTCTCCGACCGTGCGGATGTCCCGATACAGGATATAGATATTCATGTCCGGGTTTTTGGACTTCAGGTCGACAGCGGCCCGCACTGAAAATGTACAGCAGATGTTGCTGCAGTGGGGACAGCCTGGCTCCCGGGAGCCTACGCACTGGATGAAGACCGCACTTTGGGCCTTTTCAATGGCGGCGGGGTCTTCCAGCAGCTTTTGCTCCAGATCCGACCAGATGTAGACATTGGGATGCTCTCCCAGGAGGTATTCCTTGGGCCGGGTGGGATCGCCTCCCGAGGCGAGAAGGGTAACGCCGTGGGAAACCTCTACGGCCTTTCCCTTCTGCTCAAGGGTGGTCACAAAATTTCCGGCAACCCCCCGGTTTTCCCTGACCCGTGTCTCGGTCATCAGGGTGATGTTCGGGTCATTCCGGACCGCAGCGATGAGCCCCTTGAGATACTCCTGGGCGTCGTATCCCTGCCAGGTCGCGCGCACGTGCCGGCCATGGCCGCCGATCTCCTTTTCCTTTTCTACCAGAGTAACGGGATACCCCTCCCTGGCAAGAGCCAGCGCGCTTTCCATACCGGTCACCCCGGCCCCCACCACCAGGGCGCTCTTGACCACCGGGATTTCCCTCAAGGCCGGTGGCGAGATGAGAAGCGCGCGGGCCGCTCCCATACGGATCCGGTCCTGAATCTGGGCTGTGGCGGTCTCGGGATCCATCACCCTCAGGTCGACCAGGTCATAAAGATAGGGATTAAGGCCTGCCATCCTCAAGGCCTCCTCGATCAGGGGCTTATGAATGACGGGTGTGCAACTGGCAAAGACCAGCCGGTTGGCCCCGCTCTTCTTCAGCTGGTCAACGAGGGCATTGATGATGTCTCCCTCGACCCGGGAGACGGCCTTGATGCCCGGGGTCTTCATGCCGCAGGCCTCCAACTCCTTCCCCAGATCCGGGGCCATGCCCGGACAGAGGTGATAGGCCAGCAGTGCCTGAGGTTCCTTGTCTTCCATGTCCAACACGGCCGGGTATGCCTTCGGAGGGGAAAAAGATTCAGGCGTCAGGATGGATGCAATTTCAGAGACAGTGGCAGTGGCCTGTATCATGGACTGGGCGATGTCATGAGGACCGCTGATCCCGCCGCAGACAAAGATGCCGGGGACATTGGTGGAGACCGGTTGAAAGGGTTCCACGTCCACGAACATGTCGTCGGTCAGCCGGACGCCCATCTGTCCGGCGGCCTCGGCTGCGGCTTTGGCCGGACGGATCCCTACCGAGAGGACCACCATGTCAAAGGTCTCCTTTTGGAGGTGACCGCTCTCGTCCGCGTAGGCAATCAGGAGATCATCCCCTTCAGGAACCTCGTCTACGGTGTGAACCCGGCTGCGGATCAGACGGACGCCTTTGTCAACGGCGGTGTTCAGATAGTCTTCGTAGCCCTTACCGGGAGTCCTCATATCCATGTAGAAGATAGTGGTTTCTATCTCCTCATCAACATCTTTGGAATTGACCGCCTCCTTGAGGGCGTACATGCAGCAGACAGAAGAGCAGTAGGGCGCATCGCACTGGTTGATGTCTCTGGAGCCCACACACTGGAGCCAGGCGATTTTTTTCGGGGCCTTGCCGTCCGAGGGCCGTTGAAGCATCCCTTTTCCGGGTCCCAGCGGCTTCTGTATCTGCTCATATTGCACGCTGGTGACCACGTTGGGAAGTTCTCCGTAGGAATAGGTCTGGTGCGCTGAGGGATCGAATGTGTCGATCCCTGCGGCAAGAACCACGGCGCCGGCTTTCAGTTCCTTTTTCCCTTCCTCTGTCTCAAGGGAGACACTAAAATTGCCCATTTCCCCGGAAATGCCGGAGACGCGGGCATTGGCCATGACGTTGATGTTGGGATCCTGTTCACACGCGGCGATCCTCGGATCCACCTTGCAACATGCGCAGAGGGGATAGATCCGGTGAAGTTTGGGGATCATGCCGCCCAATGTGCCCGTGTGTTCTATGAGATGGACGCCATGGCCTGCATCACTGAGGGAAAGGGCCGCCTGAATCCCGGCGATCCCGCCGCCCACAACCAGGACAGGACCTTTTGGTTTTTCTTGACTCATGATGTTTATCTCCTGCTTGTTGACCGGTTCGGTGTTTGTTAGAAACTACATTTGCTTACAAGAATTGACCCCTTTTGTGAAATTTGTTACATGCCACATGCCATGCTTGAGTGTCAAGGAAAATGTTGGAATATATAAGGGGGCACAGGCGGGGCAGACGCCCTCCTTTTCGGGGGTTTGAAACGCCTCCTTTTTCCCCTCGACCATCGGATTGTTTCTGGTGTAAACTGCGGGCAAATCGTAAGCCGTTGAGTTGTAAGGCCATGAACATTTTCAAATTCCCAAACCCTTGGCAAAGGCACCATGATAGAGTATATACTCTGGTTTTTTATTGTCGCCCTGATCCTTTTTGTGATCGTCGGGCTATGGGTCGGCATCTATTTCTGGCTGTCCCCCCACGTGAAGGATCCTGACGGAAAGGCGCGCATCACCGGAACCTGCGGGGATACCATGGAGGTATGTCTGAAATTCAAAGGGGACCATGTCGAAAAGACCTCCCACTGGACCGATGGATGCGCCTACAGCTTCAACTGCGTATCTTCCGCCGCGGACCTGGCCAGGGGAAGACATCCGGACGAGATCCTCGAGATAGATGCCGACCTGATCCAGCGTTCCGTGGGCGGGCTCCCGTCTGATCACCTCCACTGCGCCCGTCTGGCCGAAGAGACCCTCCACGCCGCCCTGGATGACTATATGAGGAAGACATCAAAGGAAAATTTGTCCCGGGGCGTGAAATAGTCCATGGTTCTGTGTCAGCGGCTTCTACCCGGCAGTTATAGATAGAATGGATTCCAACTCTTATGCATTCCTTTCTGTGTGAGCGGCTTGCAAGCCTCGAGGATCGTGGGAGAGCGGCACCCATACCCGGGGGAGGTGGAGGCTTGGGAGCCTCACAAAAGGGCAGGTTGGATCCATTTCGGAAGATTGTGGCGTGGTTGTGGGCCTGGAGGCGCACCTGTCGGAATAGAAGGGGAGGCTTTTGCTTGACATATGGGTATCCTTCTGTAGGATTATCGAGGATGCCGGAATGCCGAGTTGCGGGATTGGGGATTGCAGGTTTTTCAATACTCAATCGCCAATCGCCAATCGAAAGGGAGGATAGACCCGTGAAAAGAATATGTCGAACATGGCCGGGGAGCGTCGTCAGGAATTTGCCGGCCCTGCTGATTTTGATGGGCATGGTCTCGTGCGCCACGACCATCCCCGAATTGCAGGTCCGGTACACGCTCCCGACGCAGTCTGATACTTTAAAGGGACGCGCCGTAGCTTTGACCATTGAGGACCGGCGTTCAGACAAGTCAATCCTGGGGAAAGGGGCCCATGAGGAGTTCAAGGGGTTTTCCAACAGTGTTGCCTTAAAGGTTGCGGAACCTGACCAGAAGGGAACGAGCGTCGGAATCTTCCAGGTCCCTACCCTTATGAGAGAGGCCTTTACAAGACGACTGGCGCGGTCAGGCGTGAGGGTACTCTCAGACAAGACCGCGGGAGTGCCTGGTCTGGAAATTGTCCTGAAAACATTCTCACTCGACCTGGCCGGGCGCGAGTGGCTGGCCAAAATGAGTTATGAGGCCAGACTAACCGGGGAGCGGGGTGCAGTTGCAACCCAGTTCATCAATGGAGAGGCCAAACGCTACAAGGTCATCGGGCGCGACAGTGCAGACACCCTCATGGGCGAGATCTTTACGGATATGGTCAATTCACTCGATGTGGCCAGGCTGTTCAAGCAGGCGGGGCTATAATTCCCGTGTTATTTGTGCAGATAGACCGCACTACGCGCTTGCCCGTGTGTGGTGGTTGAACGCCTGGACAAAATGGGGTTGTATGCTATTCATTTTTCCGAGTTCTTAGCAGATAATGGCCGAACTGGCGCAGCCCCAATGGGGAAAACCGGTCCAGGACGGTCATGATCTCGAGGCCCGGGACCAGGGCCTTGACGACCGGGATTCCCAGATCCTCTCTTGTCAGATCCACGTAAACCGGGGTGTAGCCGTTCAGGGACAAGAGTTTTTCCAGGAAGGCAAGATCTCTGGAAGGATCGCCCGAGGCGTAATCCGGGAGATCTTCATAGTCCACGAAGTCGAGTCCTTCGGGTGCAGGCATGGACCCGAACCAGTAGGGATAGGGGTAGGGGATCTCCGTTAAGGCGGAAAGGAGTGCGCGTTTTCCGTCCAGGTGCGCCCCGGTCCCTTTCAGGATAACACCCCCAGGTCCCTGGACAAAGGCCTTATAGCAGGGGATTCCCATTTCCGGCGTGATGTCGAGGACCTGGATCTGGATCCCTTTCTGGCCGCAGGCGTCCAGGATGTCGCTCACCTTCCTGTCATCGGACCTCAAGAGGAAGGACCTTTCCTTGGTATAGGGGACCACCTTTTCCGCGTCTCTTTCAATGACCTCCAAGAGGGCCGAGAGCCTGGCCCCTTCCGGGGTGCTGCCTGCTGCCAGGCCGTTGGACGAAAGGCCGCTGGTCAGGCTGATCTCATCCAGGTTGGAGAAGAGGAAGACCATCTGCGCCGGGACATGGACGACCTCTGTCTGGTCCCCTGGCCCGAGCTCGGCCTCGATCCATGATAATGACTGTCCCCGATAGGGTGCCTCCAGACACATATCATCCGGCTTGACCGCCTTGAGTCCTTTGGCCACAAGATCATCGTAGGATCCCTGAATAAGGTGGTAGTCTTTCCGGTATCCCAGGACCCGGCCAGATGCAATACTTGCAAAAGCCGAATAGCGTTCAACGATCTCCATGAGACACGACATGCGGGCATGGGAGATATTGATTCCCCGGCCGTATCCGGTCTGGGTCCCGGACAACTGCCATAGATTTCTCCGGTCATCGACGCTTATATGAAGATTCCACGGCCTTTCTATTGCGAAAGGACTGAGTGTGGCCTCGGTCCGCGTATCCCAGCCGGTCAGGATACCCAACTGCTCCAGTCTGTTCCTCAGTAATTTGGTGATTTCCTTAAGGGGCGGACCATCAGGAACTGCCCGATGTATTGCCGACGGCGAGGCAATATCCTTGAGAGAGACCACCCCTCTTCGCCACTGTTGAATCGCCTTCCGTGAAAAAGGAAGGAGGAACTTGGCCTCCTCATCCGGGGAGGGGAGGGGTCGGAGGAGATTTGCGTTTGCGGAAAATTGTTTGCGCCAGTAAAAGTTCTGATCCGCTTTTTCGTTTAATGATGACGGGATAACGACCAGCGGCGTATATCCAGCCAGTTTTTCAAGATCCACACCCTGAAAATGCGCTTTCAGGGGGTCGAATCGCGTATTCAGAAAGCAGGCTTCATAGACAAGGGCGAGGAGGTGCATGTCGCTGTTGCGGGCATTCCGGATAAGCGCCGTCATTTTGGTGGGCTCAATGTCCCGAAGTATGCTCAGAAGATGTCTGCGCATAAACAGGTCGTTCGGATGTTCTCTGCTGTAGAGGACGGCCTCCTCGAATGTGGGTTTCGGTTCCGGTAGACACTCGAACCAGCCTACGCCCATACCCGTACCGACCCGGGAGAGAGTGTAGTTCATGGGGACTCCTTTTGTCAGTCATTTTTGCGAACGCGGAACTTGGAACTCGGAACGCGGAAGCCATCTATAACTACTCGAGTGCCTTAAGCAACCGCTGATTGAGGTTATCAAACCCGCCGTTGGACATGATCAGGATCACATCCCCGGATCGGACCTGTTGAATCAAGGCCCTTAACAGATTGTCCGTGGTTTCATGATAGGAGGCCTCAAGGCCGCGACTGTTTAGATCTGAGACCAGTTTGCGTGACGAAAAACGTTCCTCAACCGATATGCCGTCCATTAAAGGGGGCTCGGGGATGAAGACCCGGTCCGCTGCATCAAATGAGCGGGCATAGCGGTCCTGGAAGATATTCCGCCTGCTGGTATTTGAACGGGGTTCAAAAACAGCGAGGAGACGCCGGTCACTGTATTTATCCCTGACCGCTTGAAGGGTCTCCCTCACCGCGGTAGGGTGGTGGGCAAAATCATCCAATATCAGGACCCCGTTTTGTTCCCCGATGATCTCCTGCCGCCGCTTGACACCTCGAAAGGTCCTGGCTGCCTCCTCAAGGGTCGTCCAGGGTATCTTCAGAAAGCGACCCAGGACAACGGCTGAAAGGAGGTTGGAGATATTATGCCGGCCATAGAGGGAGGTGGTAAAGGGCACCGCTTCCCTTTCTGTGGCGATGGTCAGCCTGGTGAAGGCCTCTTGGACAGAGATGTGTTCGGCACGCCATTGATTGTCCCCGGTATATCCATAGGTCTCTGTCCGGCACGCGGCCCCCTCGCTTTCCTGCCTGACAATCTCATCGTCTCCATTGGCAATGAGAAGTCCGTCGGCCGGGATCAGCCCGATCAGCTTGCGGAAACTTTCGATCACATGCTCCAGATCACGATAGATATCTCCGTGGTCGAATTCGATACCGGTCAGTATGGTCACCCATGGACGATAATGGAGGAATTTAGGGCCCTTATCGAAAAACGCGGTGTCGTATTCATCCCCTTCTATCACAAAATAGGGGCCGCTGCCTGTCTTGTAATTTTTCCCGAAATTACCGGGGATCCCCCCGATCATGAATCCCGGGTCCATGCCCGCCTTTTCCAGCATCCATGCAATGAGGGCGGAGGTCGTGGTCTTTCCGTGGGTCCCGCTGACGACAATGGATTGCCGGTCCTTCAGTGCGAAGTGCCCGATGGCCTGGGGAAAGGAGAGGTAGGGGAGCCCGAGGGAAGAGAGGGCGACGGCCTCGGGATTTTTTCGGGTGATCACGTTGCCCACAATCACCAGGTCCGGTTCGGGATGGAGGTTTTTCCCGTGATACCCGTTACATACCTTGATCTGAAGCGATTCGAGAAAGAGGCTCATGGGAGGATAGACATTCTGATCCGAACCGGTGATCCGATATCCTTTATCTTTCAGCATTCCGGCCAGGGATGCCATCCCTGTCCCGCAGATGCCCATGAGATGGATATGGCGCAGGGTGTCCGGCAGACGGTTGAGATCGGGTGATAGGAGGGCGTCCTCTGGCCTTCCTTGGGATGTAATCAATGTGCATGTCCTCCGGAAAAAATGTTTATCGGCGAATTCAGGGGTCTCATCTCTCTTATCTTGGCGTCTTTTTCGGCGTTGCGTATGACCAAAGGATGTTTGAGGGTGTGTCACATCTAAGGCATGATAAAAAAAATACTTGATATCTATTTCAATATCAAATAAATTATAAAATTCTTAAAAATTCTGAATGCACCAAGGAGACACCCATGTCAAGAGTATGCGAAATCTGCGGCAAAAGGCCGGTAACAGGATATAGTGTTAGTCACGCCCACAACAAGACCAAAAAGCGCTGGCTCCCCAACCTCCAGAGTGTCCGATGTGTCATCAATGGGCAGGCCGTCAGGATAAAGGCATGTACCAGCTGCATCCGGTCGGGGCTGGTGGTGAAACCGTCAAAGGAGAGGGTTGCCTCGGCTTAGAGCCTCTCTACAATCAACACGTTTTTTACCTTTTTGATGGCGCTCACAATATCCTGCAGCTGTTTGTAGTTTTCCACCTCAAGAGTGAACACTGAGATGCCCTTATTGTCCACGGTCGTCTTGATTTCGGCATGGATGATATTGGCGTCTTTCTGGCTGATAATCGTGCTGATTTCAGCCAGGATTCCCTTTCTCTCCACGCTGGTCACCCTCAGGGTCGCAGGGTAGGCCTCTTTTCCCGCTTCATCCCACGATATTGGAACCAGCCTGTCCGGATCGGCCTTCTGGACATGCCCGCACGACTGCAGATGGACGGTGATTCCCCGTCCCCGGGTGATGAATCCCACCACCCGTTCACCGGGTAGGGGAGAACAGCACTTGGCAAAATGGATAAGCATGTCGCTTACCCCGTTTACCTTGATTCCGTGGTCGGTCCTGGGACGTTTGAACCGGCTGACCATCTTGCTTACAAGACCCTGTGATCTGTCGGTCCGAATATCCAGCCTGGGCTTGAGGCGACCCACCACCTGCCTCGGCGAGGTCTTGCCAAAACCGATCTGTGCAATCATGTCCTCGACCGAATGGAAAGAAAGCTCTTTGGCAATGGCCTCAATCTGTTCGCTCTTAAAGACATTGATCTGTCTCAGCCCCTCCTGCTGAAGGGCTTTTTCGAGAATGGTCCTCCCTAAGTTGATGCCCTCTTCTCTTTCCTCTGTGCGGATCCATTGCCTGATCTTGGTCTTGGCCCTCGATGTCTTGACGAACTTGAGCCAGTCTTTATTCGGGTGTTGTTTGGCAGACGTGGTGATTTCGACGATGTTGCCGTTTCTGAGCTGGTAGCGAAGGGGCACCATCTTGCCGTTGACCCTGGCCCCTATGCACTTTTCCCCAACCTCGGAGTGGATGCTGTAGGCAAAATCGATGATGGTCGCCCCTTTGGGGAAGGATTTTACCTCTCCCCTCGGAGTAAAGACATACACGTCATCCGGGAAGAGGTCCATCTTGACGGATTCCAGGAACTCCTGCGGGTCCTTCAGGTTTTTCTGCCAGTCCAGGAGCTGCTGCAGCCAGGTGAACTGCTTTTGGTCAGCCTTGGTGGCAATGGATCCCTCCTTGTATCTCCAGTGGGCGGCAATCCCCGATTCGGCCACCCGGTTCATCTCCCATGTCCTGATCTGGATCTCCATCCGCTGACCCAGGGGCCCGATCACCGTGGTATGGAGGGACTGATACATGTTGGCCTTGGGCACCGAGATATAGTCCTTGAATCTTCCCGGGACCGGCTTCCAGATGGAATGGATATTTCCCAGGACCTCATAACATTCCTTGATGGAGTTGACGATGACCCGAAATGCCAGGATATCGTAGACCTGATTGACGTTAAGGTCCTGATCCAGCATTTTTTTATAGATGCTGTAAAAATGCTTCTGCCTGGCCTTGATGGTCACCTGGATGTTGGCCTCCTGCAATTTGACAGAGAGGATCTCTTTGACCTCGGCCATGAATTTCTCCATCTCTCCCCGTCTCTGAGCCGTAGCATCCTTGATCTTGGCATAGATTTCAGGTTCCAGGTAATACAGACAGAGGTCTTCCAGACTCGACTTGATCCAGTTGATACCCATCCTTCCTGCCAGCGGGGCATAGATATCGAGGGTTTCAGTGGCGATGCGGATCTGTTTCGTCTCCGACTGGAATCCCAGGGTCCGCATGTTGTGAAGACGATCGGCCAGCTTGACCAGAATGACGCGAATATCCGTGGACATGGCAAGGATCATTTTGCGCACATTCTCGGCCTGACGCTGCTCTTTGCTCACAAATTTCATCTTGCTGATCTTGGTGACGCCGTCCACGATGGTAGCGGTCTCCTCGCCGAAGAGTTCCCTTATCTCTTCCAGACTGGCATCGCTGTCTTCGACGGCATCGTGGAGGAGGCCGGCCGCAATGCAGACCACGTCCATCTTGAGCTGGGCAAGGATGTAGGCGGCCTCTAACGGATGGGAGAGATAGGGTTCTCCGGAAAGGCGGATCTGGCCCTGATGGGCCTTGGCTGAAAACACATAGGCCTTCTCTACGAGTTCGATATCTGCTTTTGGATGGTAGTTCTGGACCAGAGAGGTGATATCATTCAATCGAATCATAGAGGGATTTCACTTTCTGCCTGACAGAAGATAGTGCCGCGTCAACAGGGACGAACGCGCTTTCGGTTTCCGAGCGCAGTTTGATCTCCACCTCCCCGTTTTTGAGCCCTTTGGCCCCTACGGTCACCCGTACCGGGATACCGAGCAGGTCGGCGTCGTTGAATTTAAATCCGGCCCGTTCGTCTCTGTCATCGAGGAGTGTGTCTATCCCGTGACCGGTCAGCTCTGCATGGATCTTCTCTGCTGTTTCCACCACCTTTGAGTCGTGCATCTGAAGGGGAAGGACCGTCACTTCAAATGGTGCGATCGGGATGGGAAAGAGGATGCCGTCTGCGTCGTGGTTCTGCTCGATAGCCGCTGCCACGGTCCTGCCGACGCCGATGCCGTAGCATCCCATGATAATGGGCGACTCCTTGCCCTCACGGTTCAGGAACACGGCATTGAGGGCCCGGGTGTACTTGGTCCCCAGCTTGAAGATATGTCCTACCTCGATACCCCTTCCGAATTCAACGGCCTCCCCGCACCTGGGGCATCGATCCCCGGGGGTGATAACGCGCAGATCGCCGAATTGGTGTACCTGAAAATCCCTTTCAAGATTGACGTTTATCTGATGGAGGTCCTTCCTGTTTCCGCCCGTGACAAAGTTTCTCATGGCCTTGACCGCGGCATCGGCCACGATCTTCACCTTGAGACCGACCGGACCGGCAAACCCGACGGGTGCGGCCGTGGCCTCTTCAATCATATGTTCCGGGGCCAGCTCAACGGTTTGGGCACCCAGGAGGTTCCTCAGCTTGGCCTCATTGAGGTCATGATCCCCCCTGATCAGAACGGCAACCGGCTGGTCATCGACGGCAAGGATGAGCGTTTTCACAAGCTGATCCGGGGAAACAGAGAGAAACGCGGTGACCTCTTCCACTGTCCGCATGCCGGGGGTCGAAACCTCTGTGAGCGGGCGCAGGGGATCGTCTTCCGGAGAATGGGGGGTGTCGGCGGTGCGGACCTCAGCTCTCTCAAGATTGGCCGCATAGGCACATCGGGTGCAGTTGACAATCTGGTCTTCCCCGGTTTCTGCCAGGACCATGAATTCATGGGAATAACTCCCGCCGATGGTGCCGGTATCCGCCTCCACCGCCCTGAACCAGAGACCGCAACGCCGAAATATTCTGGTGTAGGCCTCGTACATGGCCTCATAACTTCGGTTGGCCCCTTCCTCGTCCACATCAAAACTGTAGGCGTCTTTCATGATAAATTCACGGGCCCGCATGAGCCCGAATCTGGGCCGTATCTCATCCCTGAACTTGGTTTGAATCTGGTAGAGATTGATCGGCATCTGCTTGTAAGAGTGGATTTCCTTCCGCACCAGGTCGGTAACCACCTCCTCGTGGGTAGGGCCGAAACAGGCCTCCCGATCGTGCCGGTCCGTGAATCGCAACAGCTCCCGGCCATAGTGTTCCCACCTGCCGCTCTCCTGCCACAACTCTGCCGGCTGGACAGCAGGCATGAGGATCTCGATGGCGCCGGCCCGGTTCATCTCTTCCCGGATGATCGCCTCCACCTTCCGAATGGCACGGAGGCCTGAAGGCAGATAGGTATAGGTCCCGGAGGTCAGTTTGCGGATCATGCCGGCCCGGACCATGAGTTGGTGGCTGATAACCTCTGCGTCCGACGGGACCTCCTTGTGGGTGGGTATGAAATAGCTTGTATATCGCATGATGGTTTCTAAATTTCCTCCCTAACCGGATCAACCGGAATCAAAAATATCTCACACAGAGACGCACGAAGAAGAACAGAAATGATTCATGTGAACAGCCGAAAATATAACCTCTTTGTGGCTTCGTGGCTTTGTGTGAGTCCCGCCTGGGCGGGATTGGTTGCGGGCATGCGCATAAACCTTTTAAAACGCCTTGCCACAGGTCGTGGTTTATCCTGCCAGTTGCCGGACCTCCTCGATGAGCACCTCGGCCAACTGGTTCTCCGGAATCTTCCGCACTACCTTTCCCTTTCTAAACAAGATCCCCTGCCCCCTCCCCCCTGCTATGCCGATGTCGGCCTCCCTGGCCTCACCCGGGCCGTTGACCACACAGCCCATGATGGCGATTTTTGGGGAGGCCGTCATGTTCGAAAGGGCATTTTCCACCTGTTCGACCAACGAAAAAAGGTCGATCTCGCACCGGCCGCAGGTGGGGCAGGAGATAATCTCGGGCCCCCGGGACCGGAGTTCAAGACTTCTCAGGATCTCATAGGCCACCCGGACCTCCTCCACCGGGTCGCGGGTCAGGGAGACGCGGAAGGTGTCCCCGATCCCTTCTGCCAGAAGATACCCTATCCCGATGGCGCTTTTCACGGTGCCGGCGATCAGGCCGCCCGCCTCTGTAACGCCCAGGTGGAGGGGATAATCGACCCGTTCACTCAGTAGCTCATATGCGCGAATCGTATTCTTCACATGGGATGATTTCAGGGATATCTTCATCAGGCCGAAGTCCATCGACTCCAGGAATCGGATATGTTCCATGGCGCTTTCGACCATGGCCTCAGGCGTAGGCCCTCCGTATCTGGCGAGAATATCTTTGTGGAGGGATCCCCCGTTGACCCCGATCCGGATCGGGGCCTCCCGTTCCCGGGCCGCCCGGACCACCTTTTCCACCGCGTTGCGGGTCCCGATATTGCCCGGGTTGATCCTGAGCCCGTCGGCCCCGGCCTTCAGGACGCCCAGGGCCAGACGGTGATCAAAATGAATATCGGCGATAAGCGGAACATCCACCTTTCCCCGGATAAGACCGAAGGCGGTCACGGCCTCCTCGTCGGGGATGGCCAGCCGGATTATCTCGCACCCGGCCCCTGAGAGCCGCTCGATCTGATGGACCGTGGCAAAGACATCCCGGGTATCGGTGTTGGTCATGGACTGCACCGCAATGGGCGCATTTCCGCCGATCGGGACATTGCCCACATGGATCTGGCGCGTCTGTTTTCGGTCTTCAGTAAAAGGCATGAGGTGTTGCTCCAATCCGGAAAACAAGTATGAAGTGTGAAGTGTGAAAGCAGAAGTTGATATCGCAATTCCTGCCCTTTCAGCTTGAGGCTCTCCAGACTACCTGCTTTAGCTTTTTTTGTTACATCTCAATACAAAAACATGGGCTTACCGCTCACATGCCTTACCTTGGGGCGGTATTCCGCAATGTCGTAGAGTTCACGCACGTCCACCCGCTTCTGGCCTGTGGTAATGCTGCTCAGGGGGATGTCCACATAGTTCCCGTTGGTCAGGGCCACCAGCCGGCCGAAAGTCTTCTTCAGAAAAAGGTCGATGGACATGTTGGCGAAGTTGACGGCGACCATGAGGTCCAGGGAGTCTGGAGACCCGCTCCTCATGAGGTAAGACAGCCGCTGATTGAGCACGTCCTGACCGGTCAGTGTCTTTAAAATGGCGCCTGTTTCTTCGCCGATACCGCCGAGACGCCGATGTCCGAAGGCATCGCATTCACCCGAGAGGAACATGTCCCCGCCGATGATCCTGGCGCCCTCGGATATGGTGATCATGGCATAATTTTTCGGGTTGTCCTTCTTGTCTTTCATGATCAGGTGGGCCAGTTTCTCTGGTTCGAAGGGGACCTCGGAGATGATGGCCCGGTCGACTCCGGCCAGGTAGGCCGATATCAGGGAGGTCTCCCCGCAGTACCGCCCGAAGAGTTCGATCACCGCTATCCGCTCATGGGAACCGGTGCATGTCCGGAGGGCATGGATAAAGCTTACCCCGCGGGTCACGGCAGTGGAAAACCCGATACAGTAATCGGTGCCGAAGACATCGTTGTCCATGGTCTTAGGGATGGCAATGACGGGGAAGCCTTCTTTGTGGAGCCGTTCTGCGAAACTCAAGGTATCGTCCCCGCCGATCGGGATTACGGCGTCAACCCCGAGATGTTCGAGGCCCCTGATGCAGTGGGAGGTGAAATCATGGGCCAAATCTCCCTCCTTAAATTCACTCCTGAGAAATTCAGGGACATCCTTTTCCTTGACAGCGCTTGGATTGGTCCTTGAGGTGTGGAGATAGGTCCCTCCGGAACGGTCGATGGTGCGGACCTCCGCGGGCGTAAGTTTCTGGACCCAGCCCTTGGAGGCCTTGGGATTATCCGGATTATAATTGAGTATCCCGGCCCATCCCCGTCGGATACCGAAGGTCTGAATCCCTTCGCTCGCGGCCCGATATACCAGCGTCTTGATGCAGGGATTCAGGCCGGGGACGTCCCCACCACCGGTCAGAATGGCAATCGTCGGTTTTTTCTTCGCATTTTTTTTCATGGAATTGTCTCCGTCCTTGAGCATAGATCGGAACCCCGGCAGATGACGTCTGCCGGGGGTTCCGTTTCGTATGTCGACGCCCTCTCTTGTCAGCATGTGGGGCGTCTGATTTCCTATATAAAGCTATAAAAGAACCCTGAAACCGTGTCAAGATGATTTCAGCGCCTGCCCGCACCGCGGCAGGGTCCCTGGCGCAATATTTTGTTGACAAGCGGAACCAAAAGGTTATGCTCTAAAGGCGCAAGGCGCAAGGCGCAAGGAAGAGAGGGCAAACTCCCCTGATTATTTGATTCCCGTTGTCGAGCCGGAAATCCCACCTTAGTCATCAAGGAGAAGCGTATGTCCGTATCCAAGAAAATCCAAGGGGCCATCGAAAAATCGTCCTGGATCAGAAAGATGTTTGAAGAAGGCGCCAAAAGGAAGGCCCGATACGGCGCCGATAGGGTCTTTGACTTCAGCCTGGGGAACCCCAATCTGGAACCCCCTGCCAAGGTCCGGGAAGTCTTTGAGGATCTGGTGAGGGATACGACTCCCGGACAGCATGCCTACATGTCCAATGCCGGCCTGGTGGAGACGCGACAGGCCGTTGCTGAGTATCTGAATACGTATAACAGGCCCCGTTTTTCGCCCGATGAGATCGTGATGACCGTGGGGGCCGGGGGGGCCCTCAACGTGGTCTTGAAGACGATCCTGAACCCCGGAGAAGAGGTCGTGATCCCGAAACCCTATTTCGTGGAATACAATTTCTACCTGGATAATCATCAGGGCGTGCCGAGGCTGGTGGAGACCCAACCCGATTTTTCATTTGATTTTGATGCGATGGAAGCGGCCATCAATGAAAAGACACGTGCCGTCCTCATCAATTCCCCCAACAATCCGACGGGAAAGGTCTACCCGGAAGAGGACTTGAAAGAATTGGGCCGTCTCCTGACCCATTACACCGGAAAGTTCGGTCAGCCGATCTATCTCATCTCTGATGAACCCTATCGGAAGATCGTTTATGACGGCATTTCAGTGCCGAGCGTCTTTGATGCATATCCTGAGACCTTTCTGGTGACCTCCTTTTCAAAGGACCTGTCGCTTCCGGGTGAACGGATCGGCTATGCCGCTGCCCATCCGGAGATCTCGGACAAGGCCATGGTCCTGTCCGGGATGGTCCTCTGTAACCGGGTCCTGGGATATGTGAATGCCCCGGCCATGATGCAGCGGGCCATTGCGCGGCTCCTCAACGAGAGTGTGGACATTTCGATCTATCAGCAGAAGCGAGACCGGCTGTGCGAGGCCCTGGCATCATTTGGTTACGACATCATAAAGCCGGAAGGGGCCTTCTATCTCTTTCCCAAGACGCCCATGGCGGACGATGTGGCCTTTGTGGCCGCGCTCCAGGAGGAGAATATCCTGACCGTTCCGGGGACCGGTTTCGGCGGTCCGGGTCACTTCCGGATCGCCTACTGCGTCTCGGACCGGGTCATCGAAGGGGCGCTGCCGGGGTTTAAGAGGGTGATCGAGAGGTATTGACGATCCACGGAGAAAAGAAATGTATTCAAAAATGCTTTCCCTCAGGTTTCCCAAAAAGATCGTGGATGAACCGATCGCGGTCAATCTCGTCAAGAAATTCGATCTCTCTTTCAATATCCTCAAGGCCGTCATCTATCCGAGAAAAGAAGGTCTGATGGTGCTGCAACTGAGCGGTCACCGGAAGAATTTTCAAAAGGGCGTCCAATACTTGAAGAGCATCGGGATCAAGGTGGAGAGCATCGGGCAGGATATCCGGCGCAATGAAAAGAAATGCATTCAGTGCGGGGCCTGCACGGCGGTATGCCCCACGGGGGCCCTTTATATCAAGCGGCCCGAGATGGAGGTGATATTTGACAATGAACGGTGCAGCGCCTGCGAATGGTGCGTTCCCGCCTGCCCGGCCGGTGCCATGGAGGTCAGCTTCAACAAGGTCCTTCTGGAATGATCCGGCTGACCCGGATGGACTGCAGCCAAGGATTTTCACATAAGGACAAGCCCATCTATGGGCTGCCCCTTCAGGACGCCCGGGTTTTCAGTCTCCAGCAGCACACCAGAGGCCGGGACTCCACAATCCGGCAATGCCTCCCCTTGGCCCAATCCGCCCGCCCTCGTCGACTGTTAGGTATTCGTATCCATCGTAATCAACACCCAGCCGGCACGCCTTCCTGACCTCGCCATAGGGTTAATCATTTCGGTGGTGGTGCCCAGTGGCGGCATCAAGATTGTCATTGAAGCGAGAAGGGCGTATGCAGAGGCATCGTGCGTATAAGAAGTGCCTGAACGAAAACCCCGTTCAGGCACAATTGAATATTCAAGAATTGAAAATTGAAAATTGATGGAACAAAATTTTCATTAACAGAACCTCTTCTCATATTTCACAGTTTCTTGATTTTTCGGGTTTCCGTTCGGGTACTAAGTAACAGTTTAGCCCTTTATTGTTACAGGGATGGGTGGCCATTTGAGGTCAAGACGAATTGTTGTATGACAATACCAGGAATTCTAAATAAAAGTTCACCATTCAGAGGAGGATGCCCCATGATCAGGGAAATCGCTGTGCAAGACTTGAACACCGAACACTTCATCCAGGAAAAGGTTGGGGAGATCAAGGCCGCTGTGGGGGAAGGGATGGCCATAAACGCCCTCTCCGGGGGCGTCGATTCGTCCACCGTGACCATGCTCGGGCATCGCGCCCTGGGAAATCAGCTGAAGACCGTATTCATCGAAAACGGTCTCATGCGCGAAGGGGAATCCGAACAGGTGGTCGGTTTTTTCAGGGACCTCGGTGTCATGGTTGACGTGGTGGATGCCAGGGAGGCGTTTTTTTCAGCCCTCAAAGGGATCACCGACCCGGAAGAGAAGCGGGAAGCGATCCGGCAGACCTTCTACAGTACGGTCTTCGGGCGCATTGTCAAAGAAAGCGGCGCCAAACATCTGCTTCAGGGGACGATTCTGACAGACGTGGATGAAACCGTTGCAGGGATCAAACGGCAACACAATGTTTTCGAACAGCTCGGCATTGATCCACAGGAGGCCTTCGGCTATCAGATCATCGAGCCGCTGATCCAGCTTCGCAAAGACGGCGTCCGGAAGATCGGCAAGGCGCTTGGTCTCCCTTCCGAACTGTTTGAGCGCATCCCCTTTCCGGGTCCGGCGCTTTCTGCGCGGGTGATCGGAGAAGCCACCCCGGAACGCATTGAGACGGTGCGCAAGGCAACGGTCGTTGTGGAGCGGCTGCTGAAAAACACCGGCGCTTTCCAGTACATGGGAATTCTTCATGAAGATCGCGTCACCGGCGTGCGCGACGGCAAGCGGGATTTCGGCCGGCAGATCGAGGTGCGCTGCTGGGACAGCGTGGACGCGCGGACCGCGACACCGACACGTCTTTCGTTCGAAACCCTTGAACAACTTGCCAGCGACATTATTCGCGAGGTCCCCGGCATCGTCAGCGTCACCTACAATATTGCCACAAAGCCGCCTTCCACCATCGAAGCGGTGTAATCCAGAATTCCGGAGTCATGGACAAAAGGCCGTGCGCCGATATCGTAAATAAGGCCTGGCCTTGGATGTAGGGTCATCTATGCAGATTATTGCCGACAATATTCAGATTACGGATCCACGGATCGCACAGGCCTTGGATGAGATGGACCCCTTGCCTATTCAGGCCCTGGCAAGACACTGTGAACAGGCGGGGGCCGACATCATTGATATCAATCCAGGCCTGCTGACGCGGGATGGTGAAACGAAAATGGCCTTTCTTGTGGAGGCGGTTCAGGAGGTATGTCATCTTCCCCTCTCGCTGGATACCTCCAATCCTTCGGCCATGGCCGCTGGTCTTCGGGTATGCAGACAGAAACCGATCCTCAACGGGTTTTCATTGGAGCCAGCCAAGATCGAAAAAATCCTCCCCCTCGCCTCAAGGTTTGATTGCGATATCATAGGCTTTCTCCTTGATCCAACCGGGAGGGTGCCGGGCAATGCCGACGAACGCCTCTCACTGGCGGTTCAGCTACTTGAGGCATTGCATGAAAAGGGCATTGAACCTGAGCGGCTGATTATCGATCCGGTACTGGTCCCCCTGATGTGGGAGGATGGGCCAAGGCAGGCCATGGAACTTCTGACGGTCATCCGGATGCTGCCGGAACTCCTGGGTTGTCCGGTCAAGACCGTCGTGGGGCTGTCCAATCTGACAAGCGGCAGAGGTCCGAAAGAAAAAAGACGAGTGATGGAGGCCGTGTACCTCCCGATGGTTGCCTCGGCCGGGTTGGATTGGGCCCTGATGGACGTGTCTCATCACCACACGGTCTCTGTGGCCAGGGCATGCAACGTCATCACCCGTCAGGGGACCTTTTCGTGGGAGGAAGTGCCTTGAATAAAACCCATTCCCGTGTATTTGCGAACACACCGGGGATGAGGTTATTTGGTTGAAAGATCAACCGTGGGGGCTGCCCAAATAAGGGATATGTTTTCTACCGGTTGCATGCAAGGATGCGGGGTCCTTCGAAAAAAACGACCTCCATCTTTTCATGGGAGACACTTGTCACGATCCCCCTTCCAAAGGTCTTGTGGTCGATCACATCGTCCGGCTCAAACGATGCCGATATGCTGTACGCTATTGATGGCTTTTCCTTGAACTTTTCAGCCAGGTTCGCAAAGTCCCTGGTTAAATCCTTCTTTTTGGGGACCGGACGTTTCTTCTGTTTGAGGGTCCTGGCAGGAGCCTTTTTCTTGTCAGGATGGTATTTGTGCTCGCTCCCGCAGGTCTTACATTTTACCCTGTCAACAATGCCTGCAAGATTGTGGTAAACCACCACGTGCGCCAGTTCCAGATCGCATCTGGAGCACCTTGTAACCAGATCCTGGGCAACAGGCGTTCGATCTTTATCTTTTCTCATTATGTTCTTTCCGAGGATATTAACCCTACAACGAATGTTACCGTGATAACCCTATTTTGCATCCTGTCATGCCGTAAGCACCGAACCAAAAATAAGCCATCTTGCATCTCCCTCTGGCTGGATTCCGGCCTTCGTCGCAATGACGGAGTGGCAAGTTGCGTTGCAGGGTTAAGGTGTATGTGATGGCATCAAGATAAGACAGAAGATCTCCCCCGCAAGGCCGGCTTGAGCTTTATCAACGAATATTCACCGAACATCATCTCTTCAAGGAGAGGCATTCTGTGACCCCGATCGTTATGTCTGTTTGACACCGGGCACTGTTTCTCCTATGATCGACTGCATCTCAGACCCAAGCGAAAGGATGACCGAAATAGATGAAGATGACCGCCGACGTTCCCAATCGAAAACTGGTGGAGACGGCCCTGGGCAATGAACCGGCCGATATGGTGATTCAGGACGGCACGCTGCTGGACGTCTACACGGGACGGATGCTCCCCCACAGGTCCGTGGCTGTCAAAGACGAGTGGATTGCCTATGTGGGGCCGGATGCCTCCTATTGCATCGGGAATCATACTGAGGTGATTCAGGCGGATGGGAGAATCATATCCCCCGGGTATATCGATGCGCATACCCATCTACCCTACCTCTTTGATCTGACCGATTTTCTGGCCCATGCAATCCCGGGGGGGACGACCACCTATATCACCGAAGCGGAAAGCTATGCCTTTGCCCTGGGGGCCGAAGGCTTCAGGGTCTTCCTGGAGCAGACCCGCGACCGGCCGGTCAAGATCTACAGCCTGATACCGCCAATGATCACCCTCAGCCCGGCCTCCGGATCCTGGTGCATCACCCGGGAAGAGGCCAGAGGGCTTCTGACGTCCGACCTCGTCATCGGGCTTGGGGAGTCCTATTGGCAGGGGGCCGTCCTGACCCCTGACAACCGGGTATTGGAACTCATTCAAGAAACCCGTCGGGCCGGAAAGTCTGTTCAGGGGCACGGCGCCGGGGCCTTTGACAGAAAACTTGCCGCCTATGCCGCTGCCGGGGCCGTATCCTGTCATGAGGCCATTTCAACCGAAGATGTCCTGTCCCGGCTGGAGCTGGGCTATTTTGTGATGGTTCGAGAAGGCTACATCCGGGGCGACCTCGAAATCATTTCCTCCATAGGGAATGCGCTGGACATGCGACGGGTGGGCCTGGTGACGGACGGGATCAGCCCTGAACTCCTGGTGGAGAGGGGATATTTTGTGGATGTGATCCAAAAGGCGGTTGATCTCGGGCTGGACCTTATGCGGGTGGTCCAGATGGCGAGCCTCAATCCGGCAGAGCACCTGGGCATCGATCATCTGGTGGGGGGCGTCTCCCCGGGACGGATGGCCGACATCCTCCTCCTGCCGGAACCGGGCATCATGATGCCGGATCTGGTCATATCCAAAGGCCGTGTGGTCGCCGAAACCGGGCGATGTACCGTGCCCCTGTCCAGGGTCCCCCATCCGGACCGGTTTATGAGGACGCTGAATGTGGCCCCTGTCTCCGCTTCAGCCTTACGGGTTTCGGCCGGGAACGGGTATGTTCGAACCATCGATATACAGGAAGGCGGCCTGGTTACCCGGGAGGGGAAGGCAACGGCGGTCCTGGTAGATGGGGAACTCTCGGCAGATCCGGCAACCGATCTCTGCAAGTGCGTCTTCATTGAGAGGGCGAGCGGCGCTTCCGAGAAGTTCATCGGTTTTGTGAGGGGGTGGGGGCAGAAAAAAGGGGCCGCAGCCACCAGCCTCTGCTGGGATAGCTCCGGGCTTATCGCCATAGGGGTCGACGATCGGGATATTGCCACGGCCATTAACCGGGTTATCGAGATTCAGGGGGGCACCGTACTGGTGAAGGAGGGGACATCCCTTGTGGAGATCCCCTGTGAGGCGGGGGGATATGTGTCCGGCATGGAGATAGGAACCTTGGTCTCAGAGTTGAAGAGATTCCAGAAGATTCTGAGGGATCTGGGTTCAGGCCTTGAATCCGCCCATCTCACCTTATGCACCCTGACCTCGGCGGCCATCCCCTTCATCAAGATGACCGAAAAGGGATATGCACGATTTCGAGAAGGGGACCTGGTGGGGATATAACCGTTTGCGGGCTGAGGTCCCTTTTCAACCGCAAGCGTCAGAGCGGGTAATTCAGCACCTTATTCCCTGGTCTTCTGTCATGAAAACCAAGAAAATATGGCCATCCTTCAATCGCACACTTACCTTTCCGTCATTCCGGCACGGTTTTGGGCCGGAATCCAGAAATACGGCGGACTGGATTCCGGCTGAGGGCATGCCGGAATGACAGGACAGCACACAGCCGTTTTGGTTGCGGTTATCCGCTTTGGAAATGATCGGTCATTCAAGCGTGTTCGGATGAATGGGCCATAGAGGCCCTCCATTCGTGACCAACAGATCAACAGAAAATCGAGGCGCGGGGCGACATGAATACGCAAGGGTTTGATTATGATTTCATCGTCATCGGCTCAGGGTTCGGCGGAAGCGTATCGGCGCTACGTCTTTCTGAAAAGGGATATCGGGTCGCCGTATTAGAGAAAGGCAAGCGATGGGCGCAGGAGGATTTTCCGGAGACCAACTGGAATATACGGAAATACCTGTGGCTGCCGCGATTGGGGTGCTACGGCTATCAGATGCTGACCCAGTTGAAACATGTCATGATCTTGCATGGCGGGGGAGTGGGGGGCGGCAGTCTGGTATATGCCAACCAGTTACTGGTTCCGCCCGACGGGGTGTTTGAGAGACCGGACTGGGGCATGCCCGATTGCAAGGCCCGATTGATGCCCCATTATGAAACAGCGAGACAGATGCTTGGCGCGAACCCCAGCCCTCAGATCGGCATTGCCGACCGATACCTCAGGGAGGTCGGCATGGAACTGCGGGGTAAGGATACGTTTCATGTCAATGATGTCGGCATTTTCTTCGGCACGCCGGAACAGACCGTCCCAGATCCCTATTTCGGAGGGAGGGGGCCGGATCGAACCGGGTGCAAGTTTTGCGGGTCCTGCATGGTGGGTTGCCCGGTAGGCGCCAAGAACACCCTGGACAAAAACTATCTCTACCTGGCCGAAGGTCTGGGGGCCCGGATCATTCCCGAGACCGAAGCGACCGTTCTCAGACCCTGGAACAATGGGTATGAGATATCCGCCAGAAAATCAACCAGGCCGGTCCATTCTGTGAGAACCTATCGGGCCAGGGGCGTCATTCTCAGCGCCGGGGTCCTGGGTTCGGTCAAGCTTTTGATGATATCTCAGCAGAAAGGGTTTCTGCCGGACCTATCGGATCAGCTTGGCAACTGTGTCCGCACCAACTCCGAGGCCCTGCTCGGAGTGAAATCCAGGGATACTGAAACGGATTGGAACGATCAGATCGCCATCACTTCCGGCATCTATGCGGACGACACCACCCATGTGGAGATGGTGCGATACAATAAAGGATCCGATGTCCTGCTCAATCTCCTCACCCTGATGACCGACGGGGGTGGAAGGGTTCCGCGGCCGGTGAGATTTCTGGGAAATGTGGCCAGACATCCGGTCCGGTTTATCAGACTTCTATGGCCCTTGGGGATGGCCTCCACCACAACCGTGGTCCTGGTCATGCAGACGGATGAAAACTATCTCAGACTCGATTACCGCCCCAGATGGTGGCGGCTGGGCGGGCGAAGCGTGAACTCAACCGTCCCTTCCGGAATGCTCAGGTCGCCCGCCTACATACCGATCGCCAACGAGGTCACCCGTCGCCTGGCCCGCAAAATGAACGGCACGCCCCTGAGTTCCTTTCCTGAGGTGGTTTTGAATGCATCCACCACCGCCCATATCCTGGGCGGGTGTTGCATGGGCGGATCCCCTAAAAAGGGCGTGGCAGGGATGAACGGCGAGGTCTTTGGCTATCCCAATCTTTTCGTGGCGGACGGATCTGTTGTGCCGGCCAATCTGGGGGTCAATCCGAGTTTGACCATTACGGCGCTCGCCGAATACATCATGTCTCAAATCCCAAAAAGGTAGCGGGAAAAGGAGGAGGGAGACAGCCGGTCAGCTTTTCAGGGTTCGCAGGCGTTCATAGGCCTGTGTGATCTGAATAAAGGTCCCTTCATCACCCCCCTGGTCAGGATGGCTTTCTTTGGCACGCCTCCGGTAACAGCGACGCAGGGCCTTCCGGTCCATTTTTTTGAAATCCTCGGGCAGGATGCCGAGACAGCGACAGGCCTCCACCTCCGGCATGAACTCCGGGGCTCGGGACCGGGGGGGACTGTGAAAGCGGTGTTTCCTGATGAAGTCCTCGACGGTCTCCTGCCAGATGTTCTGCGGATCGAAGGGGTTGTCAAAATAGAGGATCAGGTACTTGGTGAGATAGGGATGGAGGGTATCCGGGTCATAACGCCCTACTCCCATAAAAAATTCCGGATCCCGGTTCAGTTGGCAGAGGTCTTCCAGGAGATATGCATCCAGTTTCTCCGACCCCAGGAATGCCGGGTGATGCCGGGTCAGGAGATGACTGAAATGACGCTGCATGTGGAGGGCCGTATAAATATAGTCCCCCATCTCGTGAGGCGGCAGATCCCTTTCCATCTCTTCAAGGAGGTGCTCAAGTTCATCACGGCTCTTATCCAGGAGTATGTTCAGGAACTTCCAAGGCCGTGCATCGAGATTCCCGATGTCCACTCTTCCGCAACGGAGATAGTGAAGCCGGCGCTTGTCAAAGGGATGGAGCCTTTGCTGCGCCGCCATCAGTTCATCTCGATTCAGCCGGGAATGGCGGCCGCTGCGGTTTTTGGGCCGCTGAAACATCTCCACGATCCTGCGTATTCTCGGATCGATAAAGGGCATGAAGAGCGCTTCCAGCGCATCGCTGTCAACAGGGCTCCCCTTGGCCTGAAGCCGCTCTTCCAGGACCTGGTCCACGTAGAAGCTGTTGCCCCCAGGATAGACAACGTGCTGCTCAGGGTCGGGACCGAGGTCCATCAATTGGCGGGACCTCCAGCAATCCACATCCCAGTAGGATTCGCAGAGGATGTAATGTCTTTCATGATTGACGAATCGTCTCTTCAGATACATATGGCAACCCCAGGTTTATGCCCATTTAGGATTACCCTATTTCCTTTGCCGTGTCCTGTCAACCCGCCGTCCCTTGAAGGGCGGTTGAGGGAATGATGGAGACGTTTGAAAACGCTGGTGCATCTCTCTTGCGATATGGCGGTTTTTTGTGATTGTTTTTGAAAATTTGCGGGCTGCCCCGTACCCCCAATGAAACGCCGCTGGAATACGGCGTTCATCTGGCAAGACGATTCCCGACCCTTGGAAATGATATCTCATGGATTGTGGAACTGTATAATCAAAGTGTTTATGGCGTGACTCAGCCCAATGAGAAACAGATCATGTCGGCCCGGCATTCGTTGAACAGGGTGCGGAGTCTACGTTACTGGCCCGCCCGTCTCAAGTCGTGGTTCCGGCCGCATCGGGGAATATAACACCGGCCTTTGGGGCCGATATCTACTCGGATTCCTCCCATCGGTGCAGGGGACACTCCGGGCAGAGCGGGTTTTTGCGGCAGTAGTGCTTTCCGGTCAGCACGATCAGGGCATGAAACTCGTTATACAGGGATACCTCTTCGGGGAGATGGTCCATAAAGAGGGACTGTATGTCGTGGTAGGTCGCCTCCTCCGGGGCCATGCTGTGCCGGCTCAGTATCCGGTGGGTGTAGGCGTCCACCACAAAGAGGGGCCTGTTGGCGGCATAGAGGACAATGCTGTCCGCGGTTTCTTGCCCCACACCGTTGACGGAGAGCAGCCCCTCTCTGATGGCATCGGTCTCCTGATTGAAAAAATATGCCAGGTCTCCGTCGTACTGATCGGCGATGTAATTGAGCAGATTCTTCAGCCGCTTTGCCTTGATGTTATAATAGCCTGCCGGACGGATTTCCTGAGCCAGTTCCGCTGTCGGCAGAGAAGCCAGACGATCGAGGGAGATGAGCCCCTTGCCCTTGAGATTTGAAATGGCCTTTTCCACATTTGTCCAGTTGGTATTCTGGGTGAGGATCGCCCCGATCATGACCTCCAGGGGCGTTTCTGCCGGCCACCAGTTCTGAGGACCGAAATGGGCCAGGAGGAGTTGGAACATCTCCAGCAACCGTCGACCCGTATGGGTGAAGGGGATGAATGGCTGATCCGGTGGTTCTTTTGCGGGGCAGGGTGGCTGTTTCAAGGCATGTTCTCCCGAAATAAAGATCTTATCGCTTGACAGGCGAATGAAGATACCTTAGATTTTTCCTTCATGTCAACAAAGCAACCGCCAAGTCAGCAATTCTCATTACAATATCTGTTTTTGTCCCAAAACGGTTGAGAGCGGCATTCTGCCATCCTGCTCCGGCGGGACCGGAAAGCCGCTTCCTCCCGTCTTAAGATGAGAATTGCTGCAGACACCCCGAGTTGCTTTTATGAATTGAGCAACCATATGGTGACAACAGAAAAAGTGATCTATCATGGCAAAAGGTCCATCCCTAAATAATACTCGAAACATCGGAATCATTGCGCACATCGATGCGGGCAAGACCACGGTGACGGAGCGTGTCCTTTTCTACTCGGGCCGTGTTCACAAGATGGGCGAGGTCCACAACGGCGAGGCCACCATGGACTGGATGGTGGAAGAGAGGGAACGGGGCATCACCATCACCTCTGCCGTAACATCATGCGAATGGCTGGGGCATACCATCAACATCATCGATACCCCCGGTCATGTGGATTTTACCATTGAGGTGGAGCGTTCCCTCCGGGTATTGGACGGGGCCATCGGCGTCTTCTGCGCAGTGGGGGGCGTGGAACCGCAATCTGAGACGGTGTGGCATCAGGCCGATAGATACAAGGTCCCCAAGATTGCCTTCGTCAACAAGCTGGACCGGATCGGCGCGGATTTTTTCAGGGCCGTCCAGATGATCAAGGACCGACTGGCCGCGGTTCCCCTGGTTCTGCAGTTGCCCTGGGGGGTGGAAGACAGTTTTAAGGGAGTGATCGATCTTGTCAACATGAAAGCTATCCTCTGGGAAGACGATTCTCTGGGTGCGAGATTGGCTATGGTGCCGATACCGGAGGAAATGGCCGCGGAGGCTGACCGTTACAGAGATCTGCTTCTGGAGACACTGGCGGATAAGGACGATCTCATTATGGAGCGGTATCTGGCGGAAGAGGAGGTCCAGGTTAAGGAACTCAAAGCGGCCATTCGTAAGGCCGTTACCCACATGAAACTGGTCCCGGTCTTTTGTGGGGCCGCCTTGAGAAACAAGGGCATCCAGCCCCTTCTTGACGGGATTGTAGACTACCTGCCGTCACCCCTGGATGTTCCACCCATCACCGGAATGAATCCTCTGACAGGGGAAGTGGAATCCCGGCCCCCAAAGGCCAAGGGACCTTTTTCCGCCCTCGCCTTCAAGGTCATGATGGACCAGGGGAGAAAGATGACGTACTTGCGGGTCTATTCGGGCACAATAGCGGCCGGGAGTCCGGTCTACAATCCGGGGAGGGGTCTTACTGAAAAGCCCGCACGCTTGCTGAAGATGCATTCCAATAAGCGGGAACGGATCGGAGAGGCCTCTGCAGGGGATATTGTTGCGGCAATGGGCCTCAAGCTCACGAGCACCGGCGATACCCTGTGCGACGAAGCGCACCCCATCCTGCTGGAGACGATCCAGTTCAATGAGCCGGTGATCAGTGTGGCTGTGGAGCCCAAGGGCGTACAGGATCATGACAGGCTTCTGGATGCCTTGGAAAAGCTGTCGGATGAGGATCCCACATTCAAGTTCAGGATCGATGAAGAGACCGGCCAGACACTCATTTCCGGAATGGGTGAATTGCACATAGAGATCATTGTGGGAAGGCTTAAACGGGAATATCTGGTTCCCGTGAATCAGGGCAAACCCCAGGTCGTATACAGGGAGACCATCACCGTGCCGGTGGAAGAGGAAAACCTCTTTAAGAGAGAACTGGCGGGTCAGGAGCATTTTGCAGGCATTCGGATCCGCATATCCCCCTTGCCGAGGGGAACCGGAAATCTGTTTGTCAACCAGTGCGACGATCCGATGCTCACAGAGGCCTTTGTGGAGGCCATCAGCAACGGTATTGCCGAGGCCCAGGCCGGGGGGACCCTGCTGGGGTATCCGGTATGCGATGTTCAAACCACGCTGCTGGGCGTTCAGATAAAGGAGAATCTCACCGATGTGATGGCCTTTAAGGCGGCTGCCAACATGGGCTTCAGGAGTGCATTTCAGAAAGGCGAGCCTGTCCTTTTAGAGCCCATCATGAAAACCGAGGTACTGGCGCCGGAGGAATTCACCGGCGAGGTGATCGGCGATCTCAATGCCAGGCAGGGAAAGATCGAGCAGATCTCCAGTACCGGCGTGATCCAGGTCCTGACCGCGAGTGTGCCCCTGTCCAAGATGTTCGGATATTCCACGGCCCTTCGTTCGGTCACCCACGGAAGAGGCACCTTCACCATGCAGTTCAGTCATTATGACCGGTCTTGAATCCGTTTGTTTATCCCTATCGCCAGACCTGCACCCGGGCCTGACCCTCTCCGTAATCGATAATCACCCCCTCCTGCGTGATCTCTTTCAGGATCGGCCCGTTCTCCTTGAGTTGATCTCCGGCCTTGAAACTTTTCATATTGATAAAGACCAGACGCTCGGCCGGATTCTCCGAGTATGAATGGACATTGATCTGGAGTTCGCCCACTTTTTCCCGGACCTCGAAGGGGAGTTCGCTGAGCAAGGGGATGGATGCCGGTTTGACGGGACTCGCCTCGGTCTGCAGGTCGGCCGGAAGCGGGGGAGGGGGGCTGTCCGGATCCGCCTCTGTCTGGGGCGCCGCCGGTTCAACAGGTTCGATCTCCCTGGTTGACGGAACAGACGGGGCCGGAGCCGGGGGAGTGCCTTCATCCGAGGGTGGGGGCTTCACATCCGGTGTTTCGCCGGCTGGTTTGGACCCTGTCTCCGGAAGGGCCTTGGCCCCTGTGTCATCCGCCGTCTTCGGGGGAGGGGCAGGCGGGGCTTCCTGCTTCGGGGCCGGGGAGGGACCTGGCGGGCTCGGGACACTCCTCTCCGGTGAAGCCGGGGAAGCGGGTGCGTCTATCTTTGCAGGCGGCGGGGCTGTCTCAGATGCGGCCCGGGCGATAGAAGCCTCTGTCGGCACGACGGGAGGGGGAGGATCGGGGCCGTCGGGCCACAGGATAAGTCCGACCACAATGGCACTGACCAGAAAGATGCCGACAATCCAGAGCCACGGCCGAATGCCCCTTTGTGGAAGATGATCTTCCTCGTAAACCGCGGTCAAATCAGGCGGCCGCTCCAGTCGGCGGTCACGCTCAGCGCGTTTGAGCGCGTCAAGGATAAACGACATGCTTCTCTCCCTTCGTTGCCCGGGTATATAACAAAGGAGTGGCATTGTCTGCGCTCGCCTTGTTCAATTGAATCAATGTCTGCTCTCCCACGATGCCATCCGCTTTCACAAAGTTGGTTCGCTGAAATTCCATGACCCGCCTTTTTAGCTGTTCATCAAACAATGGGCTGGGCGACGGGTCCTGTGATCCGCTCAGATCGGAATCCGCAGACCCGGTTCCCTGTGCCCGGTCCAGTTGAACGCGCAGCCACAGCACGTCCGACCCCCTGTCCCCCTCCTTGATCACAGATGAAGCCAGGACCGGCGGTTTCCATAACAGTATGAATTCTCCAAACCAGAAGGGTTCGATCGCGGCCTGGTTCAGTGTGACCTGTTGATCATCCAAGACCAGCGTAATCATCTGGTCCTTCATCCGAATGGCCGCCACATGATGCGGTCGCTGATCACGGTCGAGCAGCTTCAGGATCACGGGCCGGTTCAGATGACGCAAGGTGGTCCAGTTGCCCTTGTCCATATAGCAGCGGAGTCCGATCTTTCCGACACGTTCACACGGAGTGGTTCCGGTTAACCCTGGATAGTCGGCCTGCCATTGTCTCAGGAGGGCCGCAAATGCCGTGTCCATGTCCGTTCTGACTGTCCCGGTTGCCAGCAATCCAGTCAGCGCATCCGGATCGTCGGTCTTTTCTTCCTCTGCTTTCATATTATGGCTGAGACGTTCGGGGGTAAAAGGCTTTTCCCCCGCCTCGGCTGAGGGCCCGGCGCTCAGAGTCTTTCCATCGGCTCTTTCCAGCTTCTCCGACTGCGGCTTCGGGACTGTGGGAGCCGCCTCGGAAAGGGCGCTGTGGGGTCCTTCCTCTGATATCATCATCTGGTTTTCGATCATCGGGTGGACGATGAACTGCCATCCCGCCCACGCCAGTGCACAGGCCCAAAGGGCCAGGGCCCAGCCGATCAATCTGCGGGGCCGGGCGATAACTTTGGGACCCATGACCTCTGATGCAGCCTTTCGCAGCAACTGCCGGTCGACGCGTTCAAGCTGTTTGGCATAGGCGCCTAAGAGGGCGCGGTCACAAATGGTGTTAATCAGTCGAGGAATGCCCCCGGAAAGGGTATGCACCAGCCGGAGGGATCCCTTTGTGAACAACTGTCTTTTGCAGCCTGCAACCTCCAGGCGGTGTCGGATATAGGCGGCTGTTTCATCAGAGAGGAGCGGGCTCAGGTGGTAACGGGCCGTAATCCTCTGGCCTATCTGCCTCAACTCGGGCTGGGCCATCATGATCTGAAGCTCGGGTTGACCGATGAGGAGGATCTGCAGGAGTTTGCGGGTGGAGGTCTCCAGATTGGTCAGGAGCCGGACCTGTTCCAATACATCGATGCTCAGGTTCTGGGCCTCGTCGATGATCAGTACGGTGCGACGGCCGCCGGCATGAATATCCAATAGATGTCGGTTGAGCCGGTCGATGAGGACCTTGAGGCTGTCTGTACCGGCGGGATAGGCGATCTTCAACTCGTCGCAGAGGGAGGCCACCAGTTCGAGGGCCGTCTGTTTGGGGTTCAGGACCAGGGCCACCTCCACCCCTTCAGGGACCTGGTCCAGCAGACTCCGGCACAATGTGGTCTTGCCGGTCCCCACCTCACCGGTCAGGAGGACAAAGCCCCCTTTGTCGCCCATGCCATACAGGAGATGGGCCAGGGCTTCTCGATGCCGCTGGCTCATGAAAAGAAAGCGGGGATCGGGCGTAAGGGAAAAGGGATTTTCATTGAGACCGAAATATGCCGTATACATGGTTACCCTGGACCCATCTCTCAACAATCCGTATTGAAAATGGGCCTTCTTTTCTCCAGAAAGGCCGCGATTCCTTCTCTGCCTCCCGGTTGGTCCGCGGCCCATGCCAGGAGATGCCGCTCCTTTTCCAGCTGGGTTTCAAAGGAGGTATTGAAGGAGTCTGTCATCAGGCGTTTTGACGCGGCAAAGGAGGTGAGAGAGCCCCGCTGTATGACCTGGATCATTTCAATGGCCCTGTCGAGCGCCTTTCCGTCCTCCACCACCTCAGTCACGAGACCCCAGGAGAGGGCCTTTTCAGCATCAATGGGCGGGTCGAATGCGGCAATCTCCAGGGCCCTTGCCATCCCCACGAGTCGCGGGAGGGAATAGGTCCCGCCACCGTCGATGCTCAGACCGTTTGCGGTATAGGCCTGTCTGAGGAGGGCCGAGGCCTCCATGATTCTGAAATCGCAGGCAAGTGTCATGGAAAACCCCCCTCCAGCAGCCAGTCCGTTGATGGCCGCCACCACCGGCTTGGGCATGCGTCGTATCTCCAATATGGCCTGATGATACCGGGCGGCCAGTTCATGAAATGCCGATCCGTGACGCTCCCCGCATTGACTGATCCATCTCAAATCGCCACCGGCGCAGAAGGCTTTCCCCTCGCCTGAAATCACCACCCCGGTCACATTCCGGTCAACGGCCAGTTCAATCAGCATGTCGGCCAACACCTTAATCATGTCGAGACCGAATGCGTTATAGGCCTTCGGACGGTTTAATGTAACAAGCGCCATCCCCCCTCTTTTTTCCAGGTTTACCGGTTGATCCATGTCCTATTCTCCCCTTATAACGATTGACGTGTCATTTGTCAGTCGCCCATTATCATACGTGGCTGATCCCTTTAAAGGGCTATGGAAAGCACTCCTGGAATTCCCCCTGTTGTATGTACAGGGCCACATGTTATCTCAAAAAGAACGGACAAAGGTGTCCAAGTGGATCCTCGCACCCAAGGTAACAAAGAAAATAAATAATATCAGCATGATATAATTTTATGTGCTTTGGACATTGAAGCGGGAGTCGTTCATTTCAGATGGGAATATATATGAAAGAAAAGGTTATTTCAATGGAAACCACAAACTGGAATCGCTGCCTACTCATTCCTTTCCTTCACCTCGTACTCCACAACCACTTTGTCTTTTGAGCCGGGTTTCAGCGTCAGAAGGGCGGAAGGGATGACCAGTTTGGCGTCTGTCTTCCCCGTACGGGTGATGTCGTTCAAGGGGATGCGGGTGGTGTAGAGCGTCGACATGCTGTCAAGGATGGTCCTGGGTCCGATCAATTCCACTTTTGAAGGAATAATAGTTGATCGGACAAGAATAAGCCCCGGCGCCAGTTTCCCCACCCAATCCGCCTGCACGGGAAGAGCCTTCTGGGCACGTTCATCAATGGTGACATCGACGACCATGGGCCTGACCTCTTTCAATGAAAGTCCGGGCGGGATAGAGAGGTGTTCATTGGTGATGGCGAACGTGTTAGAACCAGAGACGGCATTGCTTAGGTCTATTCCTACTCGGATTTGTTCGGGCTGAATGGATCTCAACAGTGCCCTGGATCCCCTCAAATATAGGCGAACCGAGGCCGTGGATGTGTTCAACAGCTCCAGATTCGGATTACGGTTGGCATACTCGATGGGAATATCAAAAGTCTTGATGGCGTCAAAGCCTCTGCTGATACTGAACCAGACAACGGACACAATGAGAAGGGAGACGAAGGCGGCAGCATAAAGCTCGCGTCTTTCTTTCAGATAACGGGTCCTGTTTTCCCGAATGCCCAGATGCCTTTTGAGAACCATGGTGAGGTCTTTTTCCGAATGGATATTGTTCAGGTCGCCGCCCTGGGCTATGGTCACCGTGCCTCTTTCCTCGGACACGACAATGATCAGGGCATCCGTTATCTCAGACAATCCCGCAGCGGCCCTGTGTCTCGTCCCATAAACGGAGGGTAAATTCTTTCTTTGGGAAAGGGGCAGAATGGCTGAGACCTCCACTACCCGGTTTCCCCGAATAACGGCGGCCCCGTCATGCACCGGATTGTTCGGCCAGAAGATGCTCTTGATCATCTCCGTGGAGATCTTCCCATCCCAGGGCACGCCCTTTTGAACGACCTCTTCTATGTCTTCCCTGCCAGGTAACACAATGAGGGCGCCGATACGCTGCTGCGCCAGTCCATAAACGCTCTGTGTGATGATATCAATGGGTGTCCTGGCCTGTTTCTGGGGCAGACCCCAGAGAATAGCCCAGATATTCCTGACCCGGAAAACGGATCGGATCTCGTTTCTAAAGACAACGATCACAATAAGAGCTGCCACAGCGATGATGCCTTCCATCATCCAACTCGTGAGAATAAGGCCGATGGACACGGCTATTCGTTGCAGCACCCAAAGGAAGGCAATGCCGGTGAGGACCCGGAAGGCATCCGTCCCTCGAAAAAGCGCATAGAGACGAAATAGGATATAACTGTTGAAAGCGATATCAACAATATCCTGCCATCGAATGGTGGAGATAAGCATCAGGATTTTTTGCAACAACAATTACTCCGTTACACTGAAACGCAAGGTCTGGAAAATCTTTCCGTTCGCATCGGTGATCTCAACCTTCCACGGACCCGCATCAGAACTTGGCAGGCGGATCTTGCTGAAGCTGGCCCATTTGGGCGGCTTGAGCGTTAGTTTGATTCTGCCTTGAGGGAGGTCCCGTTTGAACCAGTTGTGGTAGATCTCTGTTTTTTCAGGGACCGGGTCGAAGGCTGTAAAACAGATGGCCTGTCCCAAGGTTGCGGAGAAAATAATGGTTTCGTTATGGGGTTCGAATTCTCTCATCTCCTCGCACATGAGGGCCCTGATTAGGGTCAGTGAGGCGGGTCTCTCGGGGGGCGAGGGTCGGGCCGTGTCATCTTCCTGGGCCCAGGCGCCCTGAAAGAGGATAAGGAGGATGGCGGCAATCAAGAACCCTGTTGATCTTCGAGTATGACTTGTTTCCATAAGAGCACTTTCCGTCTAAAAGGAGAAGAACCGGCGTTTGGATGACTTTCCTCTTTGAGCGTCATGGTCATCTTGATTTCTATTGATGGTAAATCCCAAGCAAAGGCGGGAAGGGATAAACTGCCGAAATCAGCATATCAGAACTGCTCTCCATTTTCAATGGCGGAGGGTAGATTGATATGAGGGCCTTTCATTATTTGTGGATTGAATTCCAAAGAAACGGGAGGGTTGGTCATAAAAAGAGAGAAAAGACTGGTTGCATCAGGGTCAGCCGTGCAGCAATCGTGCGGCATTTACCCCTTTGATCCGGTCCATTTGTTCGGAAGACAGGCCTGCTGATGAATATTTTGACTATTTTAACCGATCAATTTCAGCCCAAGATAAAACTCGGGGCGCACACCCATTTCTGTCAGTTGGCCGGTGGAGGGAGCGTTTCCCGCTGCCCGATTGGCGAGCGACAGATTGTTTCTTAATCTTTCTTAATCATATCCTGAGCCGGATCTACCGGACCGATGCTCGCTGCCGGTGGGCGGAAGCCCTTTTCTATCCTCTGGCAATCAGGTCATCTTGAAAAAAATAATTAATATATGGAAAAATAAATCAATACTCTGTATTATTCATCAACGACCCATGAAATATTCCGAGGTTGAATTATGCACTCCTATACGGATGTCGGCAATTCAAACAGCCCCCTGCATGTCTGGCGTGAGCGCATTTTTTTTGTAATTTTCTCAAGCGGTATCCTCTTTGGGCTGCTAAGCTACGTATCGACGCTCAGGTATGCCGTAACGAGAGGACACCTTCCCGGCAGTGCAATCTTCTATACATCGGTCTATCTCTGTGCGGTCATCATTTTACTGGTGCGTCCCATTCCCTTCGCCGTTCGTGCGGGAATTGGTCTCTTTATCTTATATATACTTGGGTTAGCCACTCTGCTGACCGTGGGACCGATGGGAACCAGTTCCATCTGGCTCTTCACCTTTGCCGTAACGGCCACGCTTTTACTGGGCCTTTGGGCCGGACTCACCGCCTCAGCCCTTAACATATGTACGTTATTCATTTTGGCACAGCAAATGAGTGCGGGCCACTTGAAGTGGCTGTTAACCATGCCATACACATTGGGTACATGGAGAACGACTTCAGTAACGTTTGCCTTTCTGAGCTGTGTGATTGTCGTCTCTCTGGCCATATTGGTTCGAAACTTGGAAAAGGCCCTGCTAAAAGAGCAGGCCTTCACCGCGAGGCTAACCTCTATCAATGAACAACTTGAACAGGAGGTTACAGAGCGGAAACGCGCCATAAACGATTTGGCTGAATCTGAAGAGAAGTACCGGACGCTGTTTCAAGGTTCCTTGGAAGCGATGAGTCTGACGCTGGATGGAAAGATCATCGATGTAAACCAGGCATGGCTGCAGATGCACGGATTCGAGGTAAAGAGCGACGTGCTTGGGATGGATATCTCAAATATTATTTGTCAGGAAGACCGTAAAATACTTCTGGAACGTCGAGAAAGATGGCCGCATTATGAAGATCGTCTTTACGAATTAAGAGATCTCCGTCGCGACGGATCCTTTGTAGATGTACAGGTCTACTCAAGCGAGATTTCATTTGGGGACAATACATATATCATTGCCACAGTCCGTGATATCTTGAAGCAAAAACAGTCTGAAAAGGCCCTTCGGGAGAGTGAGGAAAAATACAAAACCATCCTGGAAAATATCGAAGAAGGCTACTATGAAGTTGATCTTCAAGGTAATTTTACCCTTGTTAATGACGCGTTGTCTAAAATCATGGGGTATCCCAGAGATGAGCTGATGGGGATGAATACCAGAGACTATGTGGATACAGAAGATATTGAACAAGTACAAAAGGCATTCGACAAGGTCTACAATACCGTGGAACCCGAACAAAGTGCGGAGTGGCGAGTTTTGAGGCCGGACGGTTCCAGGAGAGATGTGGAAGCTTCTGTATCTCTTGTCAGGAACATGGAAGGTCAGCCGCTCGGATATAGAGGTATCATACGGGATGTGACTGAACGAAGGCTCGCAGAGGAGACCAAAAAAAGGTTTGAGAATCATATCCAGGTGGCCGAAAGGATTGAGTCTTTAGGTACGCTGGCCGGCGGTATCGCCCATGACTTCAACAATATCCTCATGGGGATCCAGGGAAGGATCTCCTTGATGTTGATGAATATGGATGAATCTTATCCTCCTGTTGAGCATCTCAAGATCATAGAAGATTATGTTCAAAATGCGGCAAATCTTACCAAACAGCTTTTGGGCCTCGCCAGAGGTGGAAAGTATGAAGTGAAACCCGTGAACCTGAATGAAATTGTATCGAGGACCTCTGAGATGTTCGGAAGGACAAAGAAAGAGATTACCATTCACTCCACCTATCAGGATGATATTTGGATTGTGGAGGCAGACCGGAGGCAGATAGAGCAGGTGTTGCTGAATATGTATGTCAACGCCTGGCATGCAATGCCTGGGGGCGGAGAGATGTACATTGAAACAAGAAACGTCGTAATCGATGAAGAGGATAGCATATCCTATGCGGTGGATCCGGGGAGGTATGTCAGGATATCTGTTACGGATGTTGGGATTGGGATGGATGAAGCAACCCGGCAGAGAATATTTGACCCGTTCTTTACCACCAAGGAGATGGGGAGAGGGACGGGGCTGGGACTGGCCTCTGCCTTCGGGATCATCAAAAATCATGGCGGCTTCATTAACGTCTATAGTGAAAAGGGGCATGGAACTACCTTTCATATTTGTCTAAAAGTGACTGGAAATGCGGCACCCGAGGAAGACGCACAACGTGCAGGGATTCAAAAGGGATCCGAAACAGTTCTTTTGGTCGATGATGAGGAGATGATCACTAAAATTGTGAAGGAATTGCTGGAAACATTGGGTTACACGGTTCTTCTGGCCAGAAGCGGCACCGAAGCCATAGAAACATACAGAGCATCCTGGGAAACAATTGACATCATCATCCTGGATATGATCATGCCGGGTATGAGCGGCAGTGAGACATTTAACCGGCTGAAGGCGATCAATCCAGATATGAAAGTCATTCTATCCAGCGGTTACAGCATGAATGGCCAGGTCAAAGAAATATTGGATCGGGGGTGTAACGGCTTTATTCAGAAACCCATCAGGATAGCTGACCTATCACAGAAATTGCGAGAGATTCTGGACGATCGACGTGGAAGGTGTAGGAAGTGAGACTCAGGCGAAACATGCCCAATCTCATTCTCAATCGTAATGAGGGCCTTTTGATGATTTACGAGTTGAATCCAGAGGCAGCGGGCGGGGTGGACAAAAGAAGAATAGAGGAAAGGAATCGCCCGGAGGTCAGAATTTCAGCAATCGTGCGGCATTTACCTCTTTGACCTGGTCCATTTGTTCGGAAGACAGGCCTGCTGAGACCATTTCTTTGAAATAACGCCCCGGACTGAGGAGGGGATAATCGCTTCCGAAGAGGATCTTTTCGAAACCGACGATCTCCCCGGCAATCCGGTAGATCTCAGGGGTGTAAAGAAAGGGCGAGGCCGCCGTGTCAAACCAGACATTGTGTAATGCCTCTTTCACCTCTCTTTTCATGAGGCCGTAGAACAAAAGACCCCCTCCCCAATGGGCCAGCACGATCCGGTTGGAGAGATATTCCCTGACAAAGTCGTATATCTGTTTGAGGGTGTTGGGGGTCTTTCCCGGATAGGCGTGTCCCACCGGTTCATTTACATGGAGGAGGAGCGGTGCGTTGGTTCGAGAGCAGAGATCCATGACGTCTTTCATGCCCTTGACCACTTCTGAAGTGAGCCCGGAGCCGTAAACCGCTAATTCCCCCACGCCTGAAAGTCCCTGTTCCAGGCAGCGTTCGGCCTCCCGGGCGCCCCCCGGGGCGCGGGGCGAAAAGGTGCAGAAGCCGGTTAACCGATCGGGGTATCGATGGACCGATTCGATAATATAATCATTATGCCTGGTATAAAGCCCGGCTTTTTCCCAGGGGAACCCGAAGACGACCGACCGCTGGACCCCTTCTTCGTCCATACTCCGGATGAGGTCCTCTGCACTTGCAAGCCTGGCATCGGGAAAGCTGTAGATGGATTGAAACGCAGGGTCCTCATGAACGAGTTGATCCCTCTGTTGCCTGAAGGCGGGGGGGAAAAGGTGGGTATGGAAATCGATAATCATCGAATCACTGCGGCCACGGATTTTTCAAGGGCATCAGGCTGGAATCCAACAATCTTATCGCGGATCCGCCCGCTGCGGTCAATGACGAACATGGTGGGTATGGCGATCTGCCCGCTCGAAAAATAGTCCTCCATTATTTCCTGGTTGAATCGCATGAGCGGATAGTCAATCTGAGTCATTTTTTTATAGTTGCGTAGATCCGCGTCCTTAATCAGCTGCGGATCATCCACTGAAATGCCGAGGATGACCAGGCCGTTGTCCTTGTATTGCTCATGGAGTTTGGCCAGTAAAGGGACGGTCATCTTGCACGGACCGCACCATGTGGCCCAGAAATCCAGGAGTACGACACTGCCGCGGTGTTGTTCCAGAGAAATTGTCTGACCTGAAAGATCTGAAAGGGAAAAATCGGGTGCCAACGGGCCGGCTTCAACATTATTATTGCATCCCAAAGACAACATAAAAAAACTAAAACAGATGAATACCACGATAGATAAAATACTTTTATTCAGCTTCATGGGGTTCCTTTTATTCAAGAGTTGATGTCGATTCACTCTGATGAGTATTTACTATAGAGACAAAAAAGTCAAAAGGTTACAAAGTGACGGCCTCGGTTCAAAGGAGGCCCCCTCTTCTGCGGTCACAGGACCCTTCATCATCTTGAATCGACGTGAAATGCTGCGATATGCGAGTGCGAGTCGTGGAAATTGGTGTGGAGAATCGCATTTTCCCTGAGATTCCCTCAGTCAATGCAGCTGCCGGCCATTGAAACGGCCGGAACGCCAAGAGACGCTTAACGTCGCAGGGAGATAGCCGGATCTCAACAGATGCCTGGCAGGGTCACGGCCGGTGGAAAGAGGGTCGTCTTCCCGTTTACGAGATATTCACATCCAGCCGTTTACTCAACGAAACGAGTTCGGGGAGAGTCTTTGGCGTGGTGAGGACCACGACCAGATCAAACGCCTCTTCCTGTTGCTGACCATTCATGGAGTAGCGGAGGGCCAGGGGGGTTCCTTCGGCCGTCCTTTCAACAGAATCAGGGGCCCCGTCCACTATCCTGAGCCCGGAGACCCGCTCAGCCTCTGAAAGGAACTCCTCCTTGAATCCCTGGCTGAGAGGGGCCACCAGGACCGCCTCCAATCCCTCCACCCTGTCCAGGGCGATGATCGCCTCGTTGACGCCCAAGACCAGTGCTGAGGACCGCCCGTCGTCATCCTTTTTAGAATCGGCCTTGATAATGGCCAGACGCCGGGGGATGTCTCCGTTGAGGGGGGAGACCACCAGACCGTCCGTGGGTCCGGTGGGTGAGAGCATCCGCTCGAACTGGAGATCGGTGATCACGTCTGCGTAGGTTCCGAAGCCCAGCTCGGCGGCAATCGGATAAAAAGCGTTGTCCTGTCCCTTTGTGATAACCACCTCATCAAATTGAAGGTCCAGTTCCTCATCGGGGAGGGAGAAATCGATGGCTTCAGGCCCGCATTCGGCCCAGCACAGGGCGCATCCCAGACAACGTCGGCAGCTCAGGCATCGTTTGGCCTCAGCCAGTGCCACCGCTTCGGGAAACCCGGTCTCCACCTCTGCAAAGTTTCCCCGCCTCTCATCCACCGAAATCTCGGGCATCTCTGCCCTCGGTGTTGGGACATCGTCGAATGGGATAATATACCTTTTTTGCTTTTCGTAGATCATCTATTTGCTCCTGAGATAGGTATGAATGCCGTCTGCCGCCTTCTTGCCCGCAGCAACTGCACGAATGGCGATATCAGGACCGGTTACCACGTCTCCGCCCGCAAAAACGCCCGGGACATTGGTTTCTCCTGTTTCCGGATCGATGTCAAATGTATTCCAGCGATTGATGTCAATCCCATGATCTTCGCCTAAGAAATCAAGGTTGGTGCCCTGGCTGATGGCCGGCACAATGGTCTGCGCATCAATGACGTATTCCGAACCTTGAATGGCTACAGGCCTGCGCCGCCCGGAGGCATCGGGCTCTCCCAGTTCCATCTTGATGCACTTCATGCCCGAGACCCGCCCATCTTTTCCCAATATCTCAACAGGAGCAGCCAGATACTGGAGGATGACCCCCTCGTGTTCGGCTGCGTCGATTTCCCACGGATTGGCGGGCATCTCCTTCTTGGTCCGTCGATAAAGGATGTACACCTCGTCAAAACCCATCCGCCATCCCACCCGCGCCGAGTCGATGGCCGCGTTTCCGCCGCCGATCACGATGAGTTTGCCTTTGACATCAAAGGGTTTTCCAAGGGCCTGCTCTCTCAAAAAGGTGACGCAGTCCACAATCCCCTTGCCCTCATATTCATCTTCGCCGGGCACCCGAAGCTTAAGCCCGCGGTGACAGCCCGCTCCGATAAACAGGGCGTCGTTGTCTTTTCTGAGATCTTCAAAAGAGACGTCTTCACCTACGCGGGTGTTGTAGCGGATATCAATGCCCATACCGGCAATAAGGTCCACTTCACGTTTCAGGAGTTTTTTGGGAAGCCGGTATTCCGGGATTCCCACCCAGAGGTAGCCCCCCGGCACGGGGAGTGTTTCGTAAATGGTAATATGTTGATATCCTTTTCGTGCCAGGTGATAGGCGCAGGTCAGGCCCGCGGGCCCGGCCCCGATTATGGCGATCTTCTCGGGGTATTTCTTTTCAGGGACTTCATAGACCGGCTCAATCCCTTTGTTCAGCTCCACATCCGCTACGAACCGCTTCAGGAAACAGATGCTGATCGGTTCATCCAGGTATTGCCGGTTGCAGGCCGTCTCACAAGGGTGAGGACAGACCCGGCCGATGCTTCCCGGAAGAGGAAGCCGGTCCCTGATGGTGGCCAAAGAGTCGAGATAGTTCCCGTCGGCGATTTGACCGACATAGGTCCGGATGTCCAGATTGACCGGACAACTTCGCTGGCAGACGGGCATGTCTTCTTTAAATATGTTGTACTCGCCCGTGGCCGGATTAAAATAATCCACCGCCGTCCGGAACGTAAACCCTTCGTCAAAATCATCAAACATGTTGACAGGGCAGACCTTGATGCAGGCCTTGCAGTCGGTGCACTTGGTATTGTCCACTCTAAGGCTATGCTTCAGAACGCGGGCCTGAATCTTCCCGTTATCCTTTTTGACCTTCTTTAGGTCGCTGTAGGTCAGGATCCTGATACTATCGTGATGACGCACGGCGTCCAAATCCGGATTGATAAACGCCTCTCCGGGTTTGATGAGCCGGTCTCTGGGGATCCGCTCGGCGCCGAGAGTGGGAAATTTTTCCACGATGGTCGCCTGTTCCCCGTTTTTTGCCCTTTCAAGGGCCGCGCTGACCCCATCGATCCCTCCACCCACAATCAATACGCTTTTATCATCCACTTTTGTTACACCTCTTGGGGAATTACCTGAAAGGTTGGCGATTGGCCGGCGATCTTGTCCAGGGCCACCATCCCTTTTCGCTTGAGAGCGGTGATATACCGGAATACCCTTTCGGATGGAATGGCCAGGTTGCCGGACAGATCCTTGACGGATTGTGCGCCCTGACGAAGGCTGGCGAGGATTTCCTGGGTCTCCATCTCTTCCACGATGATCATGTCGATGGCGCGGTTGAACTCATGTTCCGTAAAGATCTCGCCATACATGTTTCCGGATGTGAGGAAAGGGGTTCGCTTCCCGATGACCCATCGAATCTTTTCACTGGCGAGTACGGCCCTGGCCGCCTCCAGCTTTTTGTAGAGTTCAGGGGCCGCTACCCGGTCTCCGTCTCCACCCAGCGGACCCAGGCCGCGCAATTTGGTGTCGAATTCGGTGACGATGTCGACGAATACGGAGCCCTCTCCTGAGGAACACTGCCGGAATGCCAGCCGGTCTTCATTCATCCCGATGTGTTTGAACAGCCTGCGGGTCATGTCCAGCTTGGCCTTTGCCTGGTAATTTCCTGTGATGTAGTGGCAGTCTCCGAAATAGCAGCCCACCACCAGCAGGCCGTCCAAGCCCCTTCCGAACGCTTCTGCTACCAGGGCCGGGTCAATCCTTCCTGTGCACATGAGCCGAACAATTTTGATATCCGGTGAATACTGTAGTCTGGAAACTCCAGCTAAGTCTGCGGCTGCGTATCCTCACCATGTGCAGCAAAACGTCAATATCTTAGGAACGAAGTCGGCCAATTTAACCCCCTATGAGATTGAAAATTGAACATTGAAAAATGATGGTCTCGTAAAAGATCGGGTTCCTCACCAGGCCCTCAGAGAGCACAGAAATCTCCCATTAAAATTATTGTCTCCATCTTCGCGAGCCCTGCGTCTTTGCGCGAGATTCTCATTCTTTACGGATGCATCAAAATTGAAAACGGGCGACGGGTGTTCATCGTCGGTTTTCAACCCAAGTACGCTTCCAGCTGGGACCTGATCTGCCGGTCCGTGAAGGAGTTTATGGACAAGGCGTGCTGGTAACATGTGGCAGCGCAGACGCCGCATCCCTTGCAGGCCACGTCTATCACATGGACCTTTCTCCCCGTTTCCGTACGCTGAATCTCCAGTGCCCCGTAAGGGCAGAGGGCCACGCACAGCCCGCACCCGCGGCAGGCATCCTCATCGGCCAGCACCGATATAATCGGCTCCACCACCACCGATCCCTTGGACAGGGGGATGGATGCCCTGGAGGCGGCGCCCAGGCCCTGTGCCACGGCCTCTCGGATATTGGCCGGAAACCGGGCGCTGCCGCAGAGAAAGATGCCGTCCGTGGCGAAATCGAGCGGTTTCAGTTTGACATGTCCCTCCAGGAAAAACCCGTTTTTATCAATGGGGACCCGGAGGAGCCGGGAGGTGATCTCGGCGTCTTCCTGTGAGACAAGAGGGGTGGAAAGGACGACAAGATCGGCGGGTAGTTCTATCTCGCGCCCCAGGAGGGCGTGATATGTTCGGACCTTGTCAGGTTCCACCTGAGGGGGTCTCTCAGGATCGTAGTACATATACCGGACCCCCCCGGCCTTGGAATCCCGGAACATCTCTTCATTTTCCACGCCATACATCTGCATGTCCCGGTAAAGGATGGAAACCTTTGCGTCCGGGTTCTGTTCCCTGATAAGCATGGCGTTCTTGACAGCGGTCTGACAACAGATTCTGGAGCAGTAGGCCCTTTCTTCATTGCGGCTTCCCACACACTGGATCATGACGACGTTCTTGATATCAGGGTTCAATCCCTCCTTGAGAAGCGTTTCCATCTCGAACTGGGTTATCACGCGTTTTCCATCGTAATGGTAAAGACCCTCCGGCACAAAGGCGCGGGCCCCGGTGGCAACGATGATTACGCCGATATCGATATTCTTGACGCCCGATTCAGTTTCAATGTCCACCTTATACTTGCCGATGAATCCCTGGACCTCGGCAACCTTGGCATGGGTGAACACCGTAATATTGGGATGATCGGTCACGGCCCGAACCTTTTCTGCTGCAAAATCACTTGCCGGCGTCATGGTGGGCCCCAGCCGGTTCAGTCGGTTCAGCATCCCCCCCAAGGCCTCTTCCTTCTCAACCAGGACCACTTCATACCCCCTGGTGGCGAGGGCGAGGGCCGCGGTCATACCGGAAATGCCGCCGCCGATCACGAGTGCCCGGACCTGGACCTCGGATATAATCACTTCCTGAGGTTCCAGCAGGGCGGCCTTGGCCACACCCATCCTGATAAGATCCTTGGCCTTATTGGTGCCGTTCTCCTCCTCCTTCATATGAACCCAGGAGCACTGGTCCCGAATGTTGACCATCTCAAAGAGATACGGGTTGAGTCCGGCCTCACCGCAGGAGCTCCGGAAGAGGGGTTCATGGGTCCGTGGGGTGCAGGAGGCGACCACCACCCGGTTAAGATTCTGCTCTTTTATCCCTTTTTTAATCTCATTGATGCCGCCCTCCGAGCAGGTATAGAGATTTCTCTGCACAAAGGTCACGTGGGGGAGCGTCTCGGCATAATCCCCCAGTTCCTCCATATTCAGGTATCCGGCGATATTGGATCCGCAATGGCAGAGAAATACGCCGATCCGGATATCATCATTTTTTTCAGGCAACGGCTTTCTCCTTTTCTAAATCCGGTTGAAACGCGATTTCAGCGGCTCGTTCCGCAGCGCTGGACGCCTGGGCCACCGATTCCGGCACATCCATGGGCGACTCTGCACAGCCGCACACAAAGATGCCGGGGGTGGTGGTGTCCACCGGAGAGAGGGGGCTGGTCTTCAGGAAGCTGTACTTGTCCAGCTCAACGCCCACGGTTTCGGCAAGAGCGGCGATCCCCTTTGAAGGCGCGCAGGCAGTGGCCAGAATCACCATATCGAATTCCTGGCGCTTGACCTTTCTCTCCCGGGTGTCCTCATAAATCACCACCGGGTTGTTGTCTGGCCCCTCCGCGATCTCAGCCACCCGGCCGCGCACATAGGTGATATTGGAGTGATTGCCCCCGCGTATCTTATACTCCTCAAATCCCTTGCCCACGGCACGGATGTCCATGCCGAAGATGGTGGATGTGGTCTCGGGGCCGTGTTCATGGGCAATGATGGCCTCCTTTATGGAGTGCATGCAGCAATAGCCGGAGCAGAAGGGGTAAAATCTGAAATCCCGCGATCCCACGCACTGGATAAAGGCAAGCCTCTTGGCAACGTCGAACCCCTCAGCCTTTTTCTTAAGCGCCTCAAGGGGTTCCACAACGGCCAGATGGGCGGCATATTTGTCAGCCCACTTCTTCCGGTCCTCATCGTCCGGGTATGCCCCGGATTGGTACTTCTCATAGAACGCGGCAGAAGATTCCCCGTATTTTTCTTCGAGTTTGGAGAGGACCTTCTGCGATTTATTAGCGCTTTTTTCCAATTCTTCGATTTCCGCCTCAACCGCACGGTCTGAAGGACGGTCCAGGTGACCCCCCGTGGGACCGCTGGCACTCAGGAGTCTCTCAAACTCGATGGCCGTGACCACATTGGGGATTTCGCGGTACCGGTATTCCGGGATCTGCGATGGGTCGAATACATCATATCCGGCGGCGATAATGATGGCCCCCACATCCAACTCGACGATTCTGTCCTTTTGATCGAAGTCAATGGCCTCTGCCTGACATGTTTTTGCACAGATACCGCATTTCTTGCCGTTCAACTGCCGGCAATGGTCCGGATCAATGGTGTGGGTTGAGGGTATGCCCTGGGCAAAAAGGCTGTAGATGGCCCTTCGGTTTCCCAAGCCCTCGTTGAAGGCATCGGGCACCACCGTGGGACATTTCTCCGCACACGCCCCGCAGCCGGTGCATCGGTCTTCCTTGACATAGCGGGCCTTTCTGCGGACCGTGACCCTGAAATCCCCTGCCTCCCCTTCGACCTTCTCGACTTCGCTGTAGGCCAGAAGTTCAATGTTGGGATGTCGACCGACATCCAGCATCTTGGGCGAGAGTATTCAGATGGCACAGTCGTTGGTGGGAAAGGTCTTGTCCAATTGGGCCATCTTGCCGCCGATGCTGGGGAGCTTTTCCACCAGGTGGACCTTGATGCCCATGTCGGCCAGGTCCAGCGACGACTGCATGCCTGCGATTCCCCCCCCGATAACCAGTATATCTTTAGTCACGATCTGTTTCCTCCGATAAGATAACCGCCTGCAATTCACATGATGCGGTCTTCCGTGTAGAACATCTATCCCTTGATCTGTTCGGCAATGGTATCAAAGAGATCATTGATCTCTATATCCAGGTCAAACGCGGCCTTGGCGCAACGGAAATGGATCTGGCACTTGGGGCATGCCGTTATCAGAGTGCCTGCGCCGGTGCTGCCCGCCTCCTTGAGACGTTCCATCTGTATCTCCTTTGAACAACTGGAGCAATTCATCCATCCGGTGGTCCCGCAGCATACGCCGTTCTCCCGGGAACGGGGCATCTCCGTAAGCGTAATACCGGGAATGGCCTTCAGGAGACTGCGGGGAGCGTCATAAATACCGGCCAGCCTTCCCAGCCTGCAGGGGTCATGATAGGTCACCTGTTCCTGTTTTTCTTCAAATTCAATGACCCCCTCCTCCACCTTCCTGGCCAGAAGGTCAAGGATATGGATCGGTTCGAAACCCAATTCGCCAAAGTATTTGGGATAAAAGTGTTTGAAGGTGTAATATCCCTCAGGGCAACTGAAAACCACCTGTTTGGCACCAGAGTCCCGAATCGTCTTGAGGTTCAATTCAGCCAGTTTCTTGAACTTTTCCTCGTCCCCGTTCCAGAGGGCGTCATGCCCGCAGCATCGTTCCGCATTGCTCACCACCGGCGTTTCGCCACAGGCGTTCAGGATCTTAAGCACATTCCGGGCGCTGTCGATGGAACCGGCATCGATATCCCGGAACACCACGTCAAAATAGGGACGGCACCCCACAAAATAGAACAGGTCCCCGGTTTCGGCGGTCTTTCCATCCTCAACCCAGAAATTCCGGTTCTGGACAACGTCTCCTGTCTGGATGGCGGTAATGGTCTGGAGCATTCCATTGTGGGCCGGGACCCCGTCGAATCCCTGGGCATGGGCCTCGTCCCGCATCAGGCGGACGAATTCGGGGAAATCGATGTTGGCAGGACACCGTACGCTGCACTGGGCACAGGTCAGGCAGCTCCAGATGGTGTCGTCGGAAGGCGCCTCCAGTTCGTAAAGGGAACGCTCGATGATCTGTCTGGGGGAAAAATCGGGAAACACCCTGGCAACAGGGCAGGACCCCGTGCATACCCCGCAGTCAAGACAGAAGTAGGTCTGTGTGACGTCAATCAGTTCAGCTATTGCAGTCATTCCTATCGCCTCGTAACATCATGCGGTCTCACCGCTTCTCATTAGGATGAGGGGCCGTCTGTCAAGCCGCCTCTTTCAGGGCGGAGGGGCCGAGCGCCCGCACCTGTTCCGTGAATTCTCTCGCGACCTCGGCAAAGCGCGTCCCTTCGGCAGAAGAAATCCATTCCAGGCGAAGTCTTCCCGCATCAATTCCGAGAATCTTGATCAACTCCTCGGTCATATGGAACATCTTTTCGGCCTTTACATTACCATCCAGGTAATGGCAGTCGCCGATGTGTCACCCTGACACCAGTACGCCGTCGGCGCCCTTCTGAAATGCCTTGAGGATGAAATTAGGGTTGATCCGGCCCGAACACATGACCCGGATAATCCGCATATTGGGCGGATACTGAAACCGGCTGACGCCTGCAAGGTCAGCAGCCGAATACGCACACCAGTTACAGGCAAAGGCGACGATTTTTGGGCTAAACTCCTGAGACATGACACCTCCTTAATCGAATATTGAGAAATGTTAAGCAGCTACACAAGAGATTCGAAAATATTATCAGGTCTTCAATATTCAATTCTCAATTTAGGGCCGCTTCCACCATGTGCAGCACTTCCTGATCATCATAGTGGAATATGGACGCCGCTCCTGTGGGACAAGCCACGGCACAGGAACCGCACCCCTTGCAGAGGGCCGCCTGCACGAATGCCACGGTCTTGCCCCCTTCTCGCTCCACCAGGGAGACGGCACTGAAGGGACAGGCATCCACGCACTTGCCGCAGCCCCGGCAAAGGACCTCGTTGATGTGGGAGACCACCCCTTCAACAGTAATATGTTCTTTGGAGAGCACCACAGAGGCCCTCGAGGCAGCTGCCTTGGCCTGGGCAATGCTCTCCTCGATCGGTTTTGGATAGTGGGCCATCCCGGCCAGGAAAACGCCCTCTGTGGCGAATTCAACAGGCCGCAGCTTGGCGTGGGCCTCCATGAAGAAACCGTCCTGATTGAGGGACAGCTTGAACATCTGGGCAAGGGTGGCGTTGTCACGGGGAACAATGGCCGAGGCCAATATGACCAGATCGGCGTTGATAAGGATATCCCGGTTCAGGATAGGGTCTTTGACCGTGACGGCTATTGCATCCGTCCCCTTTAGAACGGCTGGTTTCCGGTCGAGACCATACCGGATAAAGATGACGCCCTGTCTTCTGGCCTCCCTGTAAAGGGCTTCCCTCTGGCCATAGGTGCGGATATCCCGGTAAAGGATATAGACGTCAATTTCCGGGTTCATTTTTTTCAATTGGAGGGCGGATTTCACGGAGTGGGTGCAGCATACCTTCGAGCAATAGGGCCTGTCCGGTTCCCTCGATCCCACACACTGGATGAAGACCGCCGCCCTGGCCCCCGTGATCTTTGGGGATGCCGACTTTATGGCCGCATCCAGCTCCAGGTGGGTCAGGACCCGATCATCCTGTCCATAGAGATATTCTGTGGGCCTCAATTCCTCGGCGCCCACGGCCACGACAACGGCCCCATGCTTCAGCGACAGGTCGGAACCGTTTTGTGAAATAAGGGTCTCGAAGTTTCCCACGAATCCTTCAGATGCCTTGATGGAAGACCCGGTGTAAACGTCAATCAAGGCATGATCCATGACTTTCTTGACCAGGTGCGTGACGTTCTCGGCAATATCTTCTCCCTGCCAGGTGTCAATGAGTTTCAGGGCATTTCCACCCAATTCCTTCGACTCTTCGATCAGGTAGGTGTGATACCCCTGGTCGGCCAGACCCAGGGCCGCGGTCATGCCGGTAATCCCGCCCCCGATGACCAGGGCCTTGTTGTCCACAGAAATGGTCGGCTGGGGGAGAGGCTGGATCAACTGGGCCCTGGCAACGGCCATGCGCACCAGATCCATCGACTTTTCCGTGGCCTTCTCCTTCTCCTTGGAATGGACCCACGAACACTGGTTCCGGATATTGGCCATTTCAAAGAGATATTTGTTCAACCCTGCGTCTCTGAGGGTTTCCTGGAACAGGGGTTCATGGGTCCTTGGGGTGCAGGCGGCGACCACGACCCGGTTCAATCCCTCTCTCTCGATGACGTCTCTGATTTTGTCCTGGGTATCCTGGGAGCACGTGAAGAGGTTCTCCTCCACATAGGCGACGCCCGGCAGGGTGCGGGCGTATTCAGCCACCTTGGGCACATCCACGATGCCGCCGATGTTGGTGCCGCAGTTGCACACAAAGACGCCGATGCGGGGCGCTTGTGTCGACACATCCCGTTCCCCGGGATAGGTCTTTTCCTTGACCATCGTCCCCCGGGCAGTGGATAGGATCCCTTTGGTTTCATTGGCTGCGGCGCTTGACTCCATGACCGAATAGGGGATGTCCTTGGGTTCCTGAAACGCGCCGCACACATAGATCCCTTCGCGGGAGGTGGCGACCGGTTGGAAGGTTCCGGTCTTGACAAAGTGATCTGCGTCCAATTGGATATCCAGGCGTTCTGCCATGTCCACGAGAGATCCGGGGGTTTCCAGCCCCACCGACAGCACGATCAGATCAAATGTCTCGGTCTGTATCGCGCCCCCCTCATCGGCATACTGGATGATCAGGTCATGGGTTTCAGGATCCTCGTTGATGGTGTGGATCCTGGAACGGAGGAACCGGACCCCGGCCTCATCCTTGGCGCGGTTGTAGTACCGGTCAAAGTCCTTTCCGTGGGTGCGCATATCCATGAAAAAGATGGCCGTGTCCAGGTCTCCCGCAGCATGTTCCTTGGCGATCACGGCCTCCTTGATGGCATACATACAGCAGACAGAAGAGCAATAGGCGTGGTCGCATTGGTTGATGTCTCTGGATCCGACGCATTGGAAAAAGGCAATTTTGGACGGTTCTTTGTGGTCCGAAGGCCTGGACAGGTGTCCTTGGAAGGGACCGGTGGCGCTCAGTATCCGCTCAAACTCCATGCTGGTGACCACATTCGGAAAGGCCGCATACTGGTAGGTGTCAAACCGGCTGGGATCAAACGGGGAAAAGCCCGGGGCCAGTATTACTGATCCTACATCGATTGAAACGGTCTCCTCCTTCTGTTGATGGGTCTCAAAGGTGACCGCCTGGGCCTTGCAGGCCTTGACGCATTCGTAACATTCACAACATCCCCCGCAGTTGAGGCAGCGGGCTGCTTCGGCCCTGGCCGTCTCCTCATCCACCAGGAGATTGACCTCCTCAAAACCGGAAAGCCGTTTCTCCACCGGGAGGGTGGGGGCCTTCATGCGATGGAGGGTCGGTTCATCATCCCGGATTTCCACCCAGTTGGTTCCGATGGGGGGTTCTTCCTGCCATTCCGTGGGAAGCGTTTCTCCCTGCAGGAATTTGGCCATATATCGGGCGGCACGCTTGCCTGCGTCCACGGCTTCAATTACCGTGGCAGGTCCGGTCACCGCATCTCCGCCGGCAAATATCCAGGGTACGCTCGTCTGCAGGGTTTCGGGGTTGACCGTCAGGAGATTCCATTTGGAGATGTCCACATCCAGATTTTTGCCCAAAAAGTCGAGGTCGGGCTCCTGTCCGATGGCAGGGATGATGTGTTCCGCCTCAATAAAAAACTCGGAACCTTCGACCGGGACAGGCTTCCGCCGACCGGTGGTATCGGGATCCGTGAGACGGGTGCGAATGCATTCAATCCCTGTGACCTTGCCGTTTTCATTGGAAATCTTTAAGGGGGCAACCAGGAAATGGATCTTGATGCCCTCATTCTGTGCCTCCTCCACCTCCTCCGGTTCCGCCAGCATCTCCGGAAGCGACCGTCGATAAATAATGTGAACCTCGTCCGCACCCAGTCGAAGCGCTACCCGGGCGCCATCCAGGGCAGAATGGCCCCCGCCGATAATGACCGCTTTTCCTTCGATTTTTTTCAGATCTCCCAGATGGACATTTCTCAGAAAAGAGGTGACATCATAGACCCCTTGGGCCTCTTCTCCCTGAACGCGAAGCTTGAGCCCCTTCCAGGCCCCCGCCCCGAGGAAAACGGCCTTGGCGCCATGGTCTTTCAGTTCTTCAATCGTAATATCTTTGCCGATGGCGGTTTGGGTGTGGATCTCAATTCCGTAGCGTCTGAGATTGGCGATTTCTCTATCTATGACAGAACGGGGCAGCCGGTGCTCGGGGATCCCGTAACGCATCATGCCGCCGGCCTCGGGCATGGCCTCGTAGATACTGACCTTGTAGCCTTGAAGGGCTAAGAAGTACGCCGCCGTAAGGCCCGCGGGCCCCGAACCCACTATGGCCACCTTGTCATCCTTCGGTTCCATCTCCGGTACCGGGATGTCGCTGAGGTCGGTGTGGTCAGCAGCCACCCGCTTGAGTTCCCTGATGGAGATGGACTCATCCACCTCCAACCGCCGACAGCTCTTTTCACAGGGATGGGGGCAGACACGGCCCAGTATTCCGGGAAGCGGCAGGTCCCGCATGATGATTTCAACCGCCTCCCTGTACTTGCCCTCCTTGACCATTTGGACATAACCCTGCACATGCAGGTTGGCCGGGCAGGCCATCCTGCATGGGGCTTTATCCAGCTTTTCTATGGCAAAGGACCCGGGAATGGCCTGGGCGTATGGCTTGTATGTGGCCCGGCGGTCCGCCAGTGCCATGTCGTATTCGCTGGGCCTGACAACGGGACAGGCCGCTGCACAATCTCCACAGGCAGTGCATGCATCGGCATCGATAAACCGCGGGGTTTTGTGCAGTGTTACCGTGAAATCACCCTTTTCACCGTCGATCGCTTGGATCTGAGAACATGTGTGAAGCTCAATATTGATGTGCCGGCCGACCTCGACCAGTTTCGGCGAGATGATTCACATGGCGCAATCATTGGTGGGGAAGGTCTTGTCCAGTTGAGACATGACCCCGCCGATGGCAGGGGTCTTTTCCACCAGATGGACAAAAAAGCCGGAATCTGCCAAGTCCAGGGATGCCTGCATGCCGGCGATGCCGCCGCCGACCACCATCACCGAACCCCGGACCTTCTGGGCATTTTCTGCTGTCATTGGTTAGCTCCTGACTAGTGAAAACATGTTTATTTATCTTTCATCACTGGGCGAACAGAAATCAGTATTCAGTTGGACTTATATAGAAGTGGGCTTTTTGTTGTCAAGAAATATTTCACAAGCTCCAATCTCCTTGATCCGAAATCCCTTTTGTGATGTAATAAATCGATTCTTGAGCCATTCATCGATGTGAAAGGATGGCCATCCAGGTATACCCCAAAACGTGGGGCTGAGTATGAAATCAGTACTTTGCTTTAGAGTGTTTGGTGGCAACTTCTCTGCACCACGCGGAGAAGTTGGCGCCATATGGGTAAGCGCTCAAAAGTTGCCGGGATTTGCACCCATACCTTTTCGGTTGCGGCTGTCAGGCCGCTTTGGGAGACTCTCTTTGAATCTCATCGCACCCTTCCCGTGCTGTCTGATGGTTCGGAAAGAGACCTAAAAAGGGGTTCATTATGGCGGACATCCGCACCCTTCTTGTTGATGACGACGAGAATTTCCGAAACGTTCTTGTCAGGCGTCTGGCCAAAAGAGGCATCTCCCCTGAACAGGCGGAAAGCGGGGAGGCATGCCTCTCCATGCTCGAAAAGGCGCCGGTGGATGTGGTGATCCTGGATGTCAAGATGCCCGGCATGGATGGGATTGAGGTGCTCCGGCATATCAAGGCCGGCTATCCGGGAACCGAGGTTATCCTCCTGACCGGTCATGAGTCGATCCAGGACGGGGTTGAAGGGATTCGGTCAGGCGCCTTTGATTATTTAACCAAACCGTTAGACCCGGAACATCTTGTGTGCAAGATAGAGCAAGCCTACTCCAGGAGCCGGATCGCGGAGGCGGATCGAAGGGAGGCGGAATCAAAATATCAAACCCTGCTCCAGAGCGTCACCGATTATGTGATCGCCATCAACAGGAATCATCAGATTATCATGTGCAATAATCTCTTCAAGAATGAATTCGGAAACAATCAAAGGGTCTATTGTTACAGGGCATGGAAGGGCAGAAATGACCCGTGCGGCAGCTGCCTTGTGGAAGAATCCTTTCAGGATGGGGAGCCTCACACCAGTGAAGAGAGCGTTGTGCGAAAGGACGGGCAAACGGCCCGCCTTTCCGTCAGGTCCACGCCGGTCTTGGATGCGAAAGGGAGCGTTGCGTATGTCCTGGTAACGGCGACGGATATCACGCTCAAGCGGCGCATGCAGGAAGAATTGCGCAAGATGTCCGGCAAACTGGAGGATATGATCGGCACCCGCATGCGAAAGCTGGAAGAATCAGAGGAAAAATATCGAACCATATTCGAACGCTCATGGGATGCCATGATCCTGACAGACGGTAAGGGAGACATCCTGGAGATCAATCCGGCAGGTCTCGAACTCCTGGGATACAGAGCTAAAGACGAGCTTCGTTCCGCAGGTTCGGCCATGGATTTTTTCCTGGACAGGGATGACCTTTACCGGATTCAGAAACAGCTTCTCACCGATGGCTTTGTAATGGATTTTGAAACCCGGATGTCTGCAAAAAACGGGAAACCATTTGATGCCGTCATCACCTCCAGCGTGGTTCTCGACATCATCGGTCAGATTACCGGATATGTGATCATCGTTCGGGATGTTACCACCAAAAAAAGCGCACAGCAGGAGATTGAAAACAGGAATTTCCGGCTTGCCGTCTTAAATGCCATCTCCATGACCGTGAGCAGCAGCCTGGACTTGGATGAGGTCCTGAACAGAACCATTGACAAGATGCTTGAGATCCTGGGAACGGACTGTGTTCGTATCTACCTTCTGGATGATAACCGAGAGATCCTCAACCTGGTGGCTCACCGGGGGTTTTCTTCGGGCTTTATCAATAAGGACTTCATGCAGTCGCGGCGGGTGGGTGAGGGTCTGCTGGGAAAAACCGTGCTCACGCGGGAACCGAGGATCGTGGACAATTTTCTCCGGTCGGATGAGCCCTATGTGGAGGCTATCGTGGAAGAAGGGATCCAATCTACGGTCTATGTCCCCCTTCTGTTGAAGGGAGAGGCGGTGGGGGTGATGTGTACGTGCAGCCATGAACCGTTCACATTTTCAGAGGATTATGTGGATTTTCTTGCTGCTATCGGGAATCAGATCGGTATGGCCGTGCACAATGCCATCCTCTATGAGCGTACCAACCGGACTTACCAGGAGCTCAAGGATGTTCAGGAACAGGTCATCCGGTCTGAAAAGCTGGCGTCGTTGGGGAAGCTGTCCGCGACCATTGCCCATGAGATCAACAACCCCATCGCTGCGGTCCTTACCTACATCAAATTGATGATGAAACTGGTGAGCCGCGGCCGGTTTTCTCAGGACAGGATCGACGATATCTCAAGGTACTTGAAGACCATGTCGTCGGAAATGACGAGATGCGGGGATATCGTCAAGAATCTCCTGGCCTTTTCCAGACAGGCCAGAACCGAGGTAAAGGCGCAGGATATAGACCCGATCATCCGGAGGACCCTGGATCTGCTGTCTCACGATCTGGCACTGAAAGAAATCACGTTAAGCGTAAACATTGCGCCGGATCTGCCCCAGGTAAAGTGCGATTTCAGACAGATTCAGCAGGCCCTTCTGAACCTCATCAGCAATGCTTCAGAGGCGATGGAAAATGGGGGCACCTTAACGGTGTCAGCGGCCCCGGCAGAGAAGAGCGGTTTCATGGAAATCTCGATCGCGGACACCGGGTGCGGTATTTCCAAGGAAGATCAGAAGAGTATCTTCGAGCCGTTCTTTACCACCAAGGCGGAAGGAAAAGGGGTCGGATTAGGACTGTCCGTGGTTTATGGAATTATCTCCAATCACATGGGTTCCATAGAGGTGGAAAGCGAAACAGGCAAGGGAAGCACCTTCAGGATACTGCTTCCTGTCGCCTGAGGCAGGCCTTCACCCAAGGTGAATGGCTGATCCTTGAAAGGGATTGCCCCTTTCATAGGGAAAGAGGTTTCCCCATCGTGGATAAACGCCTGATCCTCTGAGAAGTAACCAACGATAGACAACCGCAATCCCTCAACCCGGGCCAGATGTACGGTTTTGCCGACAGTCCGGTTCGGGATTGAAATGGAGGAGGAGACTATGTCCAAAATGCCCCGTATCCTCGTGGTGGACGATGAACGGCCCATGCGGGAAAGCCTCAATGACTGGCTCAAGGAGGATGGGTACCGGGTCGGTCTGGCCGCAAGCGGGCAGGAGGCGATCGACATGGCTCGGAAAGAACCCTGGGAAGTGATACTGCTGGATCTGAAGATGCCCGGCATGGACGGGCTCAAGACCCTCCAGAAACTGAAGGAGGTGAGACCCGATGCGGAGGTCCTCATGATGACCGCCTATGCCACCGTGGAAACAGCGGTCCAGGCCATGAAAGAAGGGGCATTTGATTATCTGGTGAAGCCCTTTGATCCTGATGAAGTGGAGGTGCAGATCAAAAAAATTCTTGCCCATAAGGAATTGGTTCTGGAGAACATCCTGCTGCGAAAAAAGCTGGAGGAGTCCTATCAGTTTGATGAAATCATCGGTAAAAGCGATGCCATGCAGGAGGTCTTCGCCCTGATTGCCCGGGTCGCGCCCACGGATTCGACTGTCCTTATCACCGGGGAGAGCGGCACGGGGAAAGAACTGATCGCCAGGGCGATCCATGGGAACAGCCATCGCTGTTTCATGCCGTTCATCGCCGTAAGTTGTGGCGCGCTCCCGGACTCTCTGCTGGAAAGCGAACTTTTCGGTTATGAAAAGGGTGCATTCACTGGGGCCGAACACACGAAAAAAGGGCGTTTTGAGATGGCTCACAGGGGGACTCTTTTTCTGGATGAGATCGGTGATGTGAGCCTCAAGACCCAGGTGAATCTCCTGAGAGTGCTGCAGCAGAAGGAGGTGCAGCGCCTGGGCAGTGAGAAGGTGATGGAGGTGGATGTCCGCATCATTGCAGCCACCAACCGTGATCTGGCAAAGGCTATTCAGGAAAAGCGGTTCCGGGAGGATCTCTATTATCGTCTAAATGTTATTCATATCGAGGTCCCTCCCCTGAGAGCGCGCAGGGACGACATTCCCCTTTTAACCGATGCTTTTGTTCGAAAATACTGCCTGGAGATGAATCGTGAAGAGGCAAAGGTGGAGGCTTCCGCGTTGAAGCAGTTGATGGCATATGACTGGCCCGGAAACGTGAGAGAGTTGGAAAATATCATAGAACGGGCCCTGGTGATCGGTCAGGGCAAAGAGATATCGGCGGACGATCTTCCGTTTTCACGGGGGAAGACGGGACTGGAAACATTTCCTAAGTCATTAAAAAAAATGGAGAAAATGCATATCGAGAGGGTGCTTGAGGCCGCCGGATGGAATATCAGCCAGGCGGCCCGCGACCTGGATATCGACCGGCAGACCCTCTATAACAAACTCGAAAAATATGAGATCAGAAAAGGGGATTCGTAAATCGTTTGGCCAAACGCGTTATCATCTGCCCGATCGGTGCTGTGGATCCGGGAATGCTTGAACGTATCGCAAAGCATATTGAGATCCGGTGCAACGTCATGTGCAGGGTATCCCCGAAAATGGACAGACCTGGATATGCCTATGAGGAAAGGAGATGCCAATACAATTCAGCAACCATTTTGAAACGTCTTATCAGATGTTGTCCTGAGGAAGTCTTGGGATTTATGGGGGTTACCTGTGAGGATCTGTTTGTTCCCATCCTCAAGTATGTCTTTGGATTGGCAGAAATGGAAGGGCGATGTTCGATCATTTCGATGTATCGGCTTCGCCCCGAATTCTATGATCGACCCCCCGACCAGGAACTATTGGAGAAACGGCTGATAAAAACGGCCTTGCATGAACTGGGGCATTGCCTCGGTTTGACCCACTGCAGAAACCGCCGCTGCGTCATGTATTCTTCCGTCCGGATCGAAGATACCGATATGAAGCGGATGGACTTCTGCCCCGCCTGTTCGGAGTTGTTCACCTGGCGTGTGGAATCATGTCTTTCCTCCCCCCGGCGGTAACTGCTGATTTCGATAGTTCGGAACCCATTTTTTTTGGGGGGTGGGGTAATATCCATCTTTTCCCACCGGTATTCGAGCGTCTCAGGGCTTTATTTAGTGTCTGAACGGAAACCCGGGAATCAAGAAACAGTCAAATGTGAGAATCCGGTTTGTTAAGCTTAAATTTATTCCATCAATTTTCAATATTCAATTCTTCAATCTTCAATAGTGCCTGAATCACGCCAAGGCGTGATTCAGGCACTGTTTAGGTTTCACCCCCCGGACATAATAAAAGGCGTCGAATTAGTAGGCAGCATGCCGCACTTTTCGGCACTACAGAAAAATCCCTATTTATCTAATGCTTACCTAGGAAGTTGATTGTCTCAAGAAATCGGTGCCGAGAATATTGACATATTAAGGTCAAGCAAAAAAGGGGTCGCTTCCTCTAATGATTTTCTTTTATTTACTTTAAAACCAAACAGTTAAATGAGTGCCTGGAGAAAAAAAGGGGCCGTTGGCACCATCATTGCTTATTCTTCTGGTAACAATGCATGAAAACAAGAGGCTTTTTAGCGAGGAGGAAGAAAATGGAAGCAAAGGCAGGAAGAGAATCCATGAAGATCGTGCCGCCGGGAAAGAAGAAATGTATCTGGATGGAGGCGGGGGTCGTTTCGTACAAGCTCTGCGACAACAATTATGATTGTTCCACGTGTGTCTACGACCAGGGCATGCAGCTTAAGGTCGCCCGGCAAAAAGAGGCGGCGCAGCTATCCAGCCTCGAGATGTCTCCCGACAAAATCACCCGGACCTGGGTGGAAACCATGATGCAACTCCCTGCATCCCAGCGCAAGTGTCGATATATGATTACCGGTGAAATCGGCCGCAAGATATGCCCCAATGCATATGAGTGCGGCAATTGTTCATTCGACCAGATGATGCAGGAACGGTTGCAGGCAGAACCCCTTCCTGTAACGACTCAGAGTGAAGCGGCGGGGTTTGATCTGGCGGAAGACGCCTACTACCATGAGGGGCACACCTGGGCCAGACCGGAATACGGAGGCCGTATCAGGGTGGGGCTGGACGATTTCGCCCAGAAGCTCATGGGACGTCTCAACAACATCGAAATCCCGGAGGTGGGACGTGAGGTGGCGCAGGGCGAGGTCGGGTTTAAAGTGAGATGCAGCAATGAGACGGCGCATGTCCTTTCTCCTGTGGACGGCATTGTGTCACACGTAAACCATAGGCTCCTGGATCACCCGGAACTAATCAACGAGTCTCCTTATCAGGATGCCTGGGTGTTCATTGTTGAACCGACGAAGCTTCGAAAAAATCTGAAAGGACTCTATTACGGGGAAGAAGCTCGGCGCTTTCTCAATGAGGAAAAGGATAAGCTCTTCGCCATGGCCAATGAAGATCTGAGGATCGTTGCGGACGGCGGCGAGTCGGTAACCGACATCTTTTCAGAGTTGAAAGAAGAAGACCGTGCCAGACTTCTCAAGGCTTTTCTCAGGACATGATCAGGCCGCTGCTGCAAGCCGCCTTAAGGTGGTTCCCCCTGCTTCCCTTTCCCTGTGGAGGATGACAAAAGATTGTGCGGCCGGGTGGCTGCACAATCTTTTGTCGGATATCAGAAAAAGACGCCATGGAACATCCTGATGTTCTTTATGTTCTTTAATTCTTCATCGTGATGGTTTTTTCTCCAAAAAGACTGAATCGAAGCCAGTCAAACCCAAACCGCATCAAGGTCACATCATCTCTTCCGAGTTGCGCCTTCAGGCCCGAATCGATCTGAAAACGTTCCAGGAACCTGCTTTTGAAGATGAAATTCCTGAACTTATCCAGGTTATAGGAGGCCATGAAAAACATCTGATGCTTCTGCGGGAGATGGGCCTCGGGTCCGAGACTTCTGGCTGATGTCATGATGCCGCGCCAGGGATCATTCATCTCAGCGTATTCTCTCACCCCCTCATGGTCCATCCATTCCTCCAGGGTCCAGACCTTCTTCTCCCTGAAGCCCTGGCAGTGGGATTCGGCCACCACGAAAAATTTCTCGTGGACCCCACTGGCCCCGTCGGGCATGGCCGAGGCCCTCCCTATGGGATAGAGGCGACAGGCCTCCGGGCGGTCTTGATAGATGGTACACCCCTCCTCGGTCACAAATGGGCAGGCGCCTTTAGGGTCGGGGTTCATCTTTAATTTGACCAAAGGAAAACGGTGGTGCCGGTCGATGACGGTTTCCGTGTAATCGCTTAAGAACTGATCTGATGACAGTTTCAGCCGCTGCTTCATTCGGACGATGTCATACGGATTCAAGATGAGGCGGAGTCTGGCGCAGCACTCGGTAAAACACGACACCCCCTTGTGGCAGGAAAAGTGGAAGTGCGCTTCTGTCAGAGGTCTGAATTCAGCCTGTTCCTGACGGCTAGTCATTGGACGGACCCGTCTTGGGCATGGCGCTCTCCTTGACTTGCAGAGTTTTTTGACCAAAAAGGCCGAATTTAATCCAGTCAAAGGAGAATTTAAGAAGTTCCAGATCACTTCGTTTTAGTTTTTCGATCATGAGAGGATCTAGTTCAAACCTATCCATAAATGAACTCTCGAAGACAAATTTTCTAAAAATATCCAGGTTGTACAAGGCCATGAAGGTCATTTGATAGATCTTGGGGTTATCGATATCCAGTTCCTGGGCCTGCAGGGGGGTGGTAATCTCCGAGAATAGCTGGTTCATTTCGTCGTACATCGGAACTCCCTGCTCGACCAGCCAGTTTGAAATCCGGTGGGTCTTGGTTTCATTAAGACCTTTGCACCTGGAGGCATCCTGTATCCGGCTGAACGTGCCGTCATCGTTCATATCCAACGGATACATCCGGCACGGCCAGGGTCTGTCCCCATAGACAGAACACCCATTCTTTGTGACAAAAGGGCATCGTTTGTCTGTTTCATTCATCTTGAGAACAATCATGGGAATCAGGCGCTTTTTCTTGGGAATAATGAGCGTATGCGTATCGAGAAACACCTCCGAGGGGATCTCAAGCGCATTTTTGAGCCTCAGGACGTCGTAGGGCGTCAGCAAAATTGTAATATCCTGACAGCATTCGGTAAAGCAGGGGACATGGGAGCCGCAGTCGAAGCAAAAGATGTGTTCCGCATCCATCCTTTCCCTTTTGTCCTGGGTGTCTATGGGGTGCGATGTATTCATTCCGTGCATTTCCTTTCAAATAGTGACGAATTGACCAGAGTCCAATTCGTCGTGAGTTGATTTTGGTTTATTGACTCCATTAAATGACAGGATCAAACGCCACAAGTAATAAATTCAGGCGTTTGGATTTTCAGATTCGAGTGAAACGGACGTTAGAAGGCTATCTGAGTGGGTCCGCAGGTTGAAATCCCTTGACTAATGCCGCCGAGTTGTCTTTTATACATGGTGCTCTATATCAACAACAAAAGGACCGGGTCAATCAAATTATGCGAGGAGGATATTGAGGATATGATGGAGAGAACATTATCGATCATCAAACCGGATGGGGTTTCAAAGGGGGTGATCGGGGCTGTTATCAGCCGATTGGAAGGGGAAGGGCTAAAAATAGTGGCCATGAAGATGATCAGGATGACCAAGATCGAAGCAAAGGGGTTCTACAAGGTGCACGAGGGAAAACCCTTTTTTGAGAGTGTAACGGATTTTATGTCTTCAGGGCCGTGTGTGGTGATGATACTGGAAGGGGAAGAAGGGATCCGCAGATACCGAAAACTCATGGGTGCAACCGATTACAAGAAAGCTGAGGAGGGAACCATCCGGAAGGATTTCGCTACGGACATCGAAAAAAACGTGGTGCACGGCTCCGATTCAGTGGAAACCGCTGAATATGAAATCAACTATTTTTTCAATGCATTGGAGATAGTCGGGAGGTAAAGAATTTCACCCGTCCTTGGAGCCGTTCCGTCAGGTATATCCAAGGAGGGTGAAATGCAGATTTATTTGTCTGGAAACCGGGTCAGCGAGTGTATTTTTGTCCTCGACTGGGCTTATAGGTCTTTATTTTCGCTTTCCTTCTTCTCTTCCTTCAGTTGCTTGATCTCGTCTTTTAGGGTTTCAACTTCGCTCTTGAGGGTGCTCGCACTGTCATCAAAGGTTTCCGGGGTGTTTCGTTTGTCTTTGAGCTCTTCAAAGCCTAAGTAAACGGCCAAGGCGCCTCCCAGGATCAACATGATGGGAACTCCGGCCTGCAGGGCCTTGACAAAATACCCGAACCACAGGACGATACCTATAATCCCCAATATAAGAGCTGCCAGTCCTCCTCCTAACGCTGCCATTCGCCATACCTCCTTTTGCCTGTTTCATTATTGATTATTGTATGATATATCCAATGCTTATTCGATGCATCCGGCGATATGGCGGTAAAGTTAACACAAACACTTGGGCTTTTCAAGTATTTATTACTGCGATTGTGAAAATAGAAGTTGACACCCACTATGTGGCCCTTATTTTTGTACGATGTGATATATTGGCCGTAAACCAGGCCCTGCAGAGCAGACGGCAAGCCGTACATGTGCACCAAAAAAACAACTCTAAAAGCCGGTCCCACCCCATAAGAAAAGGCAAAGATGATACCCAATGCTTTGAACAGGGAACGCTTAAACCGCGAAGTTTCACAAAGTATGTTCCCTCATATGATTTGTCGCTTGAGATCAGTTAACAGGTCGATGTGGAAGCATTTTGATGTATTCCTAAGCATATCAAAGAAAAAATCATTTTTTCATCATCTAAAGGGCATTTTTGAACTCGTATAGACATTGAAATAGAATATAAAAAAAATTATATTGACTATTTATGCATCGCCAGGTAGGGTGCCAGCGTAGCTCAGATGGCAGAGCAACTGATTTGTAATCAGTGGGTCGGGGGTTCGATTCCCTTCGCTGGCTCCAAGACACGATCAATCAAGACCTCGAACTGGAGAGGTTCCCGAGTGGCCAAAGGGAGCAGACTGTAAATCTGCCGGCTCAGCCTTCGGAGGTTCGAATCCTCCCCTCTCCACCAGCTTCCAGCTTAACTTTTTTATATTTTTCACTTGAATGTGGTTTGTATTTGCCCGCAGAATGAACAAGGGATGTAAAAAAGAGCGGATCATTTTTGGTACATCGGGCAAAAGGGGATATCGGTGGGATTTTGCTGCAGCTCTTTGGAGATAATTCAAGGAGAGGGTTTCCGTTTATCGGTTGAGAGCAGCGTTGGGTTGATACAGGGCGGGAATAGCTCAGTTGGCTAGAGCGTCAGCCTTCCAAGCTGAGGGTCGCGGGTTCGAATCCCGTTTCCCGCTCCATTTACATAGAGGATTAATTTAAATCCTTTAATTTCTGAAATACGTACGATATTTGCCCTTTGACATTCAGAGGACAATGTCATTAGTAATGTCATTAGTTCGGTGATGCACGATTTATGGAGTGCCCACGTAGCTCAGTAGGTAGAGCGCATCCTTGGTAAGGATGAGGTTCACCGGTTCGATCCCGGTCGTGGGCTCCACCAAAATCAACGTACGGGCAGTAGGCAACAGGTAGGCCCCATGTATTCGGGATGACATAAGGTGAGTGTTGTGGGGATGGTATTGGGGAAAGCTTACCGGTTTGTTTCTGCTGATTGATGTAGGAGGACACGAGATGGCGAAGAAGAAATTTGAGAGGACGAAGCCGCA